>CAKUMG010000294.1 GCA_934667465.1 uncultured Actinoplanes sp.
GACGTCCATGACCGTGACGCCGGAGCCGCGGGCGATGCGGGCGCGGCGGGAGCCGTTGATGATTTTCGGGGTGGTGCGCTCGGCCGGGGTCATGGAGCGGATGATCGCGGTGACCCGGTCGAAGTGGCTGTCGTCGAGCTCGGCCAGCTGGTCCTTCATCTGGCCCATGCCCGGCATCATGCCGAGGATGTTGGCGATCGGGCCCATCCGGCGGACCGCGATGAGCTGGTCGAGGAAGTCCTCCAGGGTGAACTGCTCGCCACCGAGCAGCTTGGAGGTCATCTTCTCCTTCTGATCCTCGTCGAAGGCCTGCTCGGCCTGCTCGATGAGGGTCAGCACGTCGCCCATGCCGAGGATCCGGCTGGCCATCCGGTCGGGGTGGAAGACGTCGAAGTCCTCCAGCTTCTCGCCGGTGGACGCGAAGAGGATGGGCTCGCCGGTGACGTGACGGACGGAGAGGGCCGCACCACCGCGGGCATCGCCGTCGAGCTTCGACAGGACCACGCCGGTGATGCCGACGCCGTCGCGGAAGGCCTCGGCGGTGCTGACGGCGTCCTGGCCGACCATGGCGTCGATGACGAAGATGGTCTCGTCGGGGTCGACCGCGTCGCGGATGTCGCGGGCCTGCTGCATCATGTCGGCGTCGATGCCGAGGCGGCCGGCGGTGTCGACGATCACGATGTCCTTGGCGGTGCGCTTCGCGTGCTCGATCGAGTCGCGGGCCACCTGGACGGGGTCGCCGACGCCGTTGCCGGGCGCGGGCGCGTAGACGTCGACGCCGGCCCGGCCCGCGAGGACCTGGAGCTGGTTGACGGCGTTGGGGCGCTGGAGGTCGGCGGCGACGAGCAGGACCTGGTGGCCCTGGCCCTTGAGCCAGCGGGAGAGCTTGCCGGCGAGCGTGGTCTTACCGGAGCCCTGCAGGCCGGCCAGCATGATCACCGTGGGCGGCTGCTTGGCGAACTGCAGCCGCCGGCCCTCGCCGCCGAGGATGCCGATGAGCTCCTCGTGGACGATCTTGATGATCTGCTGCGCCGGGTTCAGGGCCTGCGAGACCTCGGCGCCGCGGGCGCGCTCCTTCAGGCTCGCGATGAACGCCTTGACCACCGGAAGCGCGACGTCCGCCTCGAGCAGTGCGAGACGGATCTCGCGCGCGGTGGCGTCGATGTCGGCGTCGGTGAGCCGCCCCTTGCCCCGGAGCTTGGTGAAGATCCCGGAGAGGCGGTCGCTCAAGGTGTCAAACACGGCACTTCTTCCCGTAGTCAGCGAGGGTGGGAGATGCCGTCAAGCCTAGCTTCTCGCCGGAAGGCTCACCGGTTGCGCATCCGGTAGGTCTTCGCGGCCGCCTCGATCCGCCGCTGCGTGCGCGTCCCGGGGGCCAGCCCCTTCTTCGCCTTGCCGTAGACGTAGATGCCGCCGCCGACCACGGCCGCGCCCACGATCAGGTACGCGATGCCGCCGATCAGCCACTGCAGGACCGCGGCTGCCGCCCAGCCCACCAGGATCAGCCCGGCCGCGAACGCGATCAGGTACGCGATTCCCTTACCCATGATCATCCCCCTGGATGAGACGAGACACCGGCTTCCACCATGCGCTTCGCGCGCAACCCCGCGCATCAGGGCCGCCCCGTAGGGGTGGCGGAACGCGAAAACGCTACGTAGCCGCCCGGAAAGGCATATACCGCATGTAACCGCAACCATCCGGGATGAGGGGCGTTGAGGCTCTGGAACCGGGCGGCCGGCCGATCGGCCCCGATGACATCCGGCGGAAGGACGAGCTCGTGCCCCTGCGGCGGATTCTGCGACTCGCACCCTGGAATCTGCGTTCGCGCGTCCTCAAGAGCGTCCAGCGGCGGGTCCTGCCCCGCGTGCCGGAACAGCGCCGGCTGGCGGTGGCCCGGCAGCTCGTGCCGCTGTCGCACCCACCCCAGCTGCCGCTGCTGCGCTCGAAGCCCGGCGCACCGACGATGCGGGTGCGTACCGCCCGGGGCTGGGTCACGGCCCGCCGGGACCCGCACGCCAGCCCCGCAAGCGTACGGCGGCAGAACCTCGACCGCGTCGTGGCGGCACTCGACGCGGCGGGCATCGACTGGTTCCGGGTTCCCGCCCGCGCGCTGCGGACCACCGTCGTCGCCGTACGCGTCGCGGACCGCCCCGCAGTGGTCGAGCTGCTGCTGAAGGGCGACGGGCTCGTCGACGTCGTGAAGCCGCGCCGCGCCGCGAAGCTCCGCAACGCGCTCGTGCTCCGGGCCTGCTGGCCGGTCACCGACCCGCACGGCAGCCTGCTGCTGGGCCGCGACGTGGGCTGCGAGATCGAGTTCTGGGCCGAGGCGGACGGGATGCTGACCGGCCCGCGGCTCAACCCGGCCGCCGAGGTGGTCCCGGTGGACGAGCCGGTGGTCGCGGCGCCCGAGCCCACGTTCGGCGCGTTCGCCGCCCCCGGGGACCGCACCGCGTACCGGACCCGGCAGATCCTCACCCAGCCGGCGCCCGACCGGATCATGTTCCCGATCGACGTGGTCTACACCTGGGTCGACGGCTCGGACCCGGTGTGGCGGGCGGCCAAGGCCCGCGCGCTCGGCGAGAACGTCTGGCTCGACGCGGGCAGCCACCTGTCCAGCAACGAGTCCCGATACGCGTCCCGCGAGGAGCTGCGCTACTCGCTGCGCTCGCTGCACTGCTTCGCGCCGTGGGTGAACCACATCTGGCTGGTGACCGCAGGCCAGGTGCCGGACTGGCTGGACACGTCGCAGCCGGGCCTGACCGTGGTCAGCCACGAGGAGATCTTCGGCGACACCGGGCGGCTGCCCACCTTCAACTCGCAGGCGATCGAGTCGCGGTTGCACCGCATCCCGGGGCTCAGCGAGCACTTCCTCTACTTCAACGACGACGTGTTCCTGGGCCGGCCGGTCTCGCCCGACCTGTTCTTCACCCCGGGCGGGCTGACCCGCTTCTTCCCGTCGCGGGCGCAGGTCGACTCGGCGCCGCGGCGGCCCGACGAGGCGCCGGTGGACTCGGCCGGCAAGAACAACCGGGAGCTGATCCGGGCGGCGTTCGGCCGGGTGCTGACCCGCAAGATGATGCACACCCCGCACCCGTCGCGGATCGGGCTGATCACCGAGATCGAGGAGCGCTTCGCCGAGCACGTACGGGCGACCTCCGAGCACCAGTTCCGCCACCACGACGACATCGCGCTGCTCTCGTCGCTGCAGCAGTACTACGCGTACCTGACCGGGCGCGCCGTGCCCGGGACCATCGAGTACACGTACGCGGACCTGGCGAACCCGACGACGCCGCTGCGGCTGGCCCGCCTGCTGCGCCACCGCGACCTGGACACGTTCTGCCTCAACGACACGGACTCCGACGAGGCGGTGGCGGCCGAGCAGGGTGCCCTGCTGAGCGAGTTCCTGCCGGCGTACCTGCCGTTCGTGTCCCCGTACGAGAAGACCGGTACCGCCGCGGCCGTCCTGGAACAGATCGACCGCGGCCCCGCCCTCACGGTTCCGGCCCAGGCCACCAACGCTCCCGTCGCCTGACGGGAGAAGGAGAAGGAGACCATTCCCGTGACCTACGACGCCGTCATCCTCGGCCTCGGGTACGTCGGGCTGCCGCTGGCGCAGCAGGCCGCCCGGGCCGGCCTGTCCGTGCTCGGGTTCGACGTCAACCCGCAGGTGGTCGCCGCGCTCAACGCCGGTCGCTCGCATGTGGACGACCTGTCCGACGCCGACGTGGCGCGGATGCTGGACGCGGGCTTCCGGGCCACGACCGACGAGTCGCTGATCGCCGGCGCCCGTACGGCCGTCATCTGCGTGCCGACACCGCTGGCCGAGGGCGACGGGCCGGACCTGCGCGCGGTCACCGGCGCCACCGAGGCGATCGGGCGCAACCTGCGGCCCGGCATGCTGGTGGTGCTGGAGTCGACGACCTACCCGGGCACCACCGACGACGTGGTCCGGCCGCTGCTGGAGAAGCTGTCCGGGCTGACCGCCGGCACGGACTTCCACCTGGCGTTCTCGCCGGAGCGCATCGACCCGGGCAACGAGCGGTTCGGCGCGCACAACACCCCGAAGGTGGTCGGCGGCACCACGCCGGCGTGCACCGACGCGGTGGCGGCGTTCTACGGGCGGTTCATCGAGACGGTCGTGCGCACCCGCGGCACCCGTGAGGCGGAGACCGCGAAGCTGCTCGAGAACACGTACCGGCACGTGAACATCGCGCTGGTCAACGAGATGGCCCGGTTCTGCCACGAGCTCGGCATCGACCTGTGGGACGTGATCCACGCGGCGTCCACCAAGCCGTTCGGGTTCCAGGCGTTCTATCCGGGCCCCGGCGTCGGCGGGCACTGCATCCCGATCGACCCGAACTACCTGAGCCACAACGTGCGCAGCAAGCTCGGTTACCCGTTCCGGTTCGTGGAGCTGGCGCAGGAGATCAACGCCACCATGCCCGCGTACGTGGCCCGGCGCGCGCAGAACCTGCTCAACGCGGACGGCGTGGCGGTGCACGGCGCGAAGATCCTGCTGCTCGGCGTCACGTACAAGCCGAACATCGCCGACCAGCGCGAGTCGCCCGCGACGCCGCTGGCCCGCCACCTCGCCTCGCTCGGCGCGGTCCTGACCTTCCACGACCCGCACGTGACCGATTGGAGCGTCCCGCGGACATACGATTTGGAGGGCTCAGCGGCGGCGGCCGATCTGGTGATCCTCGTCCAGCATCATCGCGAGTACGACGCCGACCACCTGGCCGGCATCGCGAAGCGCTTCTTCGACACCCGGGGCGTCACCAGCACCCGGGAGGCCCACCGCCTGTGACCGAGACAGTTCTCACCGCCACGCCGGCGCCGCGCAAGCCGCGGCACGCCGACACCGGGGTCCCGGGCAGCGCCGGGACGCCGCGGCACCGGCGCGACATCGAGGGGCTCCGCGCGGTCGCGGTGCTGCTCGTCGTCGCGTACCACTGCGGTCTTCCGGTCGTGACCGGCGGCTATGTCGGCGTGGACGTGTTCTTCGTCATCTCCGGCTTCCTCATCACGGGCCTGTTGCTGCGCGAGATGCGCGGCACCGGGACTGTCTCGCTGCCGCGGTTCTATGCCCGGCGGGCCATGCGGCTGCTGCCCGCCTCGGCGCTGGTGGTCGTGGCGACCGTCGGCGCCGCCGCGCTGTGGCTGCCGCCGCTGCGGCTGACCGGCATCCTGTCGGACGCCCTGCACACGTCGGTCTACGCGATGAACTACCGGCTCGCGGCGATCGGCACGGACTATCTGCAGGCGGACGCGGAACCGTCGCCGTTGCAGCACTTCTGGTCGCTGGCGGTCGAGGAGCAGTACTACCTCGTCTGGCCGCTGCTGATCCTGGTGTTCCGCAAGCGCGAGGGGCTGGTGCTGTCGCTGCTCACCGCGGGGTCGTTCGGGCTGGCGGTGTGGCAGACGCAGGCCAGCGCGGGCTGGGCCTACTTCGGGGCGCACACCCGGGCTTGGGAGCTCGGCGTGGGTGCGTTGCTGGCACTGACCGCCGTACGCCTGCCGCGCTGGTGTGTCCCCGCCGGGCTCGCCGCCATCGGACTCGCGGCGGTCCTCTACCCCGCCGCGACGCCGTTCCCGGGCTACGCCGCCCTGCTGCCCGTGCTCGGCACCGCCGCCGTGATCGCGGGCGGGACCGGGCGCCCGGCGACGCTGCTCGGGCTCGCGCCGCTCCAAGCGATCGGGCGGCTGTCGTACTCCTGGTACCTGTGGCACTGGCCGGTCCTGATGATCGCGCCGTACGCCGTGGGCCGCCCGCTGGCGGTGTGGGAGAACGTGCTCGCCGCGCTGGGGGCGCTGGCGCTGGCCGCGCTCACGTACGCGCTGGTGGAGAACCCGGCCCGGAACCTCGCCGCCCTGCGCGGCCGCCCGTGGCGCGGGCTGGGTGCCGGGCTCGCGGTCTCGGCCGTGTCCGCGGGGACGTGCGTCGCGCTGGTCCTGGGCGTGCAGCACTTCGGCGGCGTGCCTGATTACCGGGCCACGGCGCTGAGCCCGGACGCGATCGACGCCCGTACGCTCAGCAATCTGATCGCCGCCAGTGTGAACGAGCCGTCGGTGCCGTCGAACCTGACGCCGGCCCTCGACAAGGTGGCCAAGGACCGGGCGCGCTTCTACCGGGAGCAGTGCGCGGGCGACTTCGGCGACGCGGAGGTCAAGAAGCCCTGCGAGTACGGCGACGTCACCTCGCCGACGACCGTCGTGCTCTTCGGCGACTCGCACGCCGGCCACTGGTTCCCGGCGCTGGAGGCGGTGGCGCTCGAGAAGCGCTGGAAGCTGGTCGTGGTCAGCAAGAGCGCGTGCTCGGTGGCCGACACGCTCATCTACCTCCCGCAGCTCAAGCGGGAGTTCACGGAATGCGTGCAGTGGCGCCGCGACGCGCTGGCGCACATCCGGTCGCTCAGGCCCGCGAAGGTCATCGCGGCGTCCACATATCCGAGCAACGAGCTGCTCGGCGTCACCGGCTCGCAGGAGGACGCCTGGGCCGCCGGCTGGCGCAGGTCGTTGCGGGCGATCGCCGCGCCCGGCACGCAGCTGTACTTCGTCAACGACACCCCGTGGCAGCGGGGCTCGACGCCGGAATGCCTGTCGGCGCACCCGGAGCACCCCGCCGCGTGCGGGCGGGACCGGGGCAGTGCGATCGCGAAGCCGGACCGGCGGAAGCTCGTCGCGGACGCGGCCCGGGCGGAGGGTGCCACGGTCATCGACCCGACGCCGTGGTTCTGCACGCGGACGGTCTGCCCCTCGGTGGTGGGCAACGTGCTCGTCTACCGCGACCAGCACCACGTCACGACGACGTACAGCCGGCTCCTCGCTCCGCTGATAGCCGAGCAACTCACCAGGTGAACCCCTGGAAGAAACCCGCTCTCCCGCGCCGGGAGGGCGGGTTTTTCATGTGCCCGCAACCGGCACCCGTCCGGCAACTCAGC
>CAKUMG010000295.1 GCA_934667465.1 uncultured Actinoplanes sp.
GGCACGCGGGGGCGTCGCCGCGGCGGCCGCCTTCCTGAGCCGCTCGGTGGCCCTGTCGGCGGACCCCGGGCACCGGGTCGAACGGACCCTGGCGGCCGCGCGGGCGAGCCTGGACGCGGGCACGGCCGCCGTGGCCGCCGATCAGCTCGCCACCCTGGATCACAACACGCTGGACGAGCGGCAGCGGGCCCGGGTCGAGCTGTTGCAGGGCCGGGCGGCCTTCACCCTGCGCCGCGACGGCCTCGGCCCGGAACTGATGACCCGCGCCGCGCAGCGGCTCATCCCGCTGGATCCGGTGCAGGCCCGCAGCTCCTTCGTGGACGCGGTGGAGATGAGCCTGCTCGCCGGCCGGGGCGGCGAGGTCCTGCACGAGGTGACGGCCGCCGCCCGGCTCGCGCCGCCGCCGGCCTCACCGGACCTGCTCGACGCGCTGATCGAGCTGGTCGACGCCGGTTTCCCCGCCGCCACGAACCTGCTGCGCCGCACCCTCCTCGATGACGACCTGCGCTGGATGCAGCGCCCCGCCCTGGCATCCCTGATCGCGTTCGAGCTGTGGGACCAGGACACCTACACGACGATCACCGAGTGGCTGGTCCGGCGCGGCCGTGATTCGGGTTCCCCGGCGGTGCTCCAGCTGGGCCTCGCGCAAGCCGCCGGCGGAGCGATCACCGAGGGCGACGTCGAGCGGGCGATCGCCACGTCGGCCGAGGAGGTCGCCGTCGCCGACGCGGCCGGCGTCCCCTCGCTCCTGCACCACCGGCTGTACGTGGCCGCCGTGCGGGGACAGCGCACCGAGTTCGAGCGGCTGGCGCGCGCCGTGGGAACGACGACGAACCTGCACGCCGCCACCGCCACGCTGCACAACGGGCTGGCCGACCACCCGGCGGCGCTGGCCGCGGCGCTGAGAGCCACCGGGAACAACGCCGTCCTGCTCACCGGGACGGCGTTGCCGGAGCTCATCGAGGCCGCCGTCCATTGCGGGGAGCACGCCACCGCGGAGCAGGCGCTCGCCACGCTGACTGCACGCACCGAGGCCGGCGGCACCACCACCGGCCGGGGGATCGCCGCGTACGCACGGGGGCTGGTGACCGGGGACGAGGGCCACTTCCGGCATGCCGTCGAGCTGCTCACCGAGAGCGGCCTGGTCTCTCCGCTGGGCAGGGCTCACCTGCTGTACGGGGAGTGGCTGCGCCGGGCGGGGCAACGCCGCGAAGCCCGCCGGCAGCTGCAGTCCGCGCATCACCTGCTGTCCCGGTCCGGGCACGAGGGCTTCGCGCGGCGGGCCGCTAGCGCGTTGCGCGGGCTCGGCGAGCGGGTCGATCCGCGGCTGGAGGAGCCCTACGAGAAGCTCACCGAGCAGGAGCTCGCCGTCGCCCGCCTCGTCGCCTCCGGTGCCACCTCCCAGGAAGTGGCGGGACAACTCTTCGTCAGCAAGCGCACCGTCGACGCGCACCTGCGCCACATCTTCCGCAAGCTCGGCCTGATCTCGCGGCGGCAGCTCAAGGATCATTCCGGCCTGTCCCCGATCCGTGCCGGGAGGCAGCGGACCGCGGGCTGACGGCTCCGGGGCCATTGACGCCATCGACGACCGCCTATACCTTACGGAAGTTCGGCCGATAAGTGCCCCGAAACTTCCGGAACCGCCCGAGGTGGTGGCCATGAAGTCCCTGCTCGCCCTGACCTTGATCGCTCCCCTGCTCGCCGTTCCCGGCGCCGCGCGGGCGGAGCTGCCTCCGACGACCGGCTACGTCGCCTTCCAGGACGGGCCGGGCCGCTTCCCGGTCGTCCACCGGGGCCGGGCCGCGCCCGTCGTGGTCAGCACCGCGGACCACGCCGGCGTCATCCGGGTCGCCGACGACGTGCGTACGGACATCAAGAAGGTCACCGGCGTCGAGCCGGTCGTCGCGCACGACACCGTGCCGCGCGGCGCCGAGCCGGTCATCATCGGCACGCTCGGCAAGAGCCCGCTGATCGACCGGATCGTGGCGCGCGGCAAGCTCGACGTCAGCGGGCTGCGCGGCAGGTGGGAGACCACGATCGAGCAGGTGGTCACCGATCCGCTGCCCGGGGTCCGCAGGGCGTTCGTGATCGCCGGCAGCGACCAGCGGGGCACGATCTACGGCGCGTACGACTTGTCCCGGGCCATCGGGGTGTCGCCGTGGCACTTCTGGGACGACGTGCCCGCCGCCCGGCACGACGCGATCCACGTGCTGCCCGGGCGACACAGCCAGGGGACTCCGGCCGTACGGTATCGGGGTTTCTTCATCAACGACGAGAACCCGGCCACCGGCACGTGGGCGCCGCGGTACTTCGGTCCCGGCAAGGCGCCCGGGCATCCGGGCGGGCTGAACGCGGCCTACTACGCCAAGGTGTCCGAGACGATGCTGCGGCTCAAGGCGAACTATCTGTGGCCGGCGGTGTGGGGCCGCGCGTTCGCCGAGGACGACCCGCTCAACCACGCCACGGCCACGCTCTACGGCGTCGTCATGGGCACATCGCACGAGGCGCCGATGATGCGCGGCATCGAGGAGTGGAACCGCCACCCCACCGGCACCGGCGAGTGGAGCTTCCTGCGCAACCGCGCGGCGATCGAGGCGTACTGGCGTGACGGCGCGCAACGCATGGCCGAGGAGGACATCGAGGGCGTCATCACGCTCGGCATGCGCGGCAACGGCGACACCAGCCTGCCCGACGGCGACGGCATCGAGCTGATGGACTCCATCATCGACACCCAGCGGGAGATCCTGCGCGACACCGGGCTGATCGACCGGCCGCAGGTGCAGACCCTCTACAAGGAGGTGCAGCGCTACTGGGACGGCGGTTACCGGCCGCCGGACGACGTCACCGTGGTCTTCTGCGACGACAACTGGGGCAACCTGCGCAAGCTGCCCTCGGGCGAACGACGCAGCGGCGGCTACGGCATGTACTACCACTTCGACTACGTCGGGGTCGGCCGCAACTACAAGTGGGCCGACACGGTCAACCTGACCAACACATGGGAGCAACTGCGGCTCGCGTACGCGAAGGGCGTCGACCGCCTCTGGATGGTCAACGTCGGCGACCTCAAGAACGAGGAGGTGCCGACCCAGTTCTTCCTCGACTACGCCTGGAACCCCTCGCTGACCCCGGAACCGTGGCTGCGCGGCTTCACCGCACAGAACTTCGGCCCGCAGCTCGCCCCCGCCGTCGCGCGGCTGCTCCACGAGTACGCGACGCTGCAGTCACGCCGCAAGCCGGAACTGCTCAACCGCCGCATCACCCTCGACGCCGCCGGCGCGGTGGTCTACAACGACCGCGAGACGCCCTTCAGCCTCACGTCGTACCGCGAGATGGACCGCGTCACCGAGCAGTGGCAGGCCCTCGCCGCGCGGGCCGACCGATTGCGCGCCCGGATACCCGCCGCGTGGCAGGACGCGTTCTACCAGCTGGCCTACTACCAGATCAAGGACACCGCCATCGTGTACGCGTTGCGGCGCGCACAGTTCACCAACATCGCGTACGCCCGGCAGGGCCGCGCCGCCACCAACGTGCTCGCCGACCGCGCCGAGGAGCTGTTCGCCCAGGACCAGGCCATGACCGCCTACTACAACAACGAGCTCGCGGGCGGGAAGTGGCAGGGCTGGCAGACCCAACCCAAGATCGGGTACGGGGACGTCGAGCGCTACGGCCCCAACGCGCCCTGGCAGCAGCCCGAACTCGACAACGTGGCCCTGCCCGACGCGATCTACCCCCACCTCGAGCGGATCACGGTCCCCGCGGCCGCCGCGCTCGGCGTGGCCCTCGACGGCGGCGGCCCGGGCACCCTGCCCGAGTTCAGCCCGTGGCAGGCCCAGCCGCGGCAGTACATCGAGGTCTACAACAAGGGCACGACCCCGTTCGCGTACGGCATCACGGCCGCCCAGCCCTGGGTCCACGTGACCCCGGCGAGAGGCACGGTCACCGACCAGATCCGCGCCACCGTGACCGTCGACTGGCGGCGCGCCCCGCGCGGCACCACGACCGTGCCGATCACGGTCACCGGCGCCGGGACCTCGGTCGTCGTGCAGGCCCCCGTGCGCAACCCGGCACTGCCCGCCCGCGGTTTCCTCGAGGCGAACGGCTACGTCGCGATGGAGGCCGACCACTACACCCGCAAGACCGGCGACTGGGAGCTGCTGAAGGACATCGGCCGTACGGGCAACGGCCTGACCCCGCACGGCGGCGCGGGCGCACGCCTCGAGTACGACATGACGCTCACCACGACCGGACCGGTCCGCGTCACGGCGTACCTGTCGCCGCGCAACAACGTGCTGCCGACCCCGGGGCTGCGCTACGCGGTCTCGATGGACGGCGCCGCGCCGCTGCCCTACAGCTACCTCGGGCCGCCGTCGAGCAGGAGGGGCTGACGTGCGACGACGTTCCGTTCTCGGGCTGGGCGGGGCGGCTTTCGTGCCGCTCGCCCCGCTCCCCGCCCAATTCGATGGCGCACAACTTAATCGTGCACAATTTAATGGCGCACAATTTAATGGCGCACAATCTTTCTCGCCGCGGCGGCAGCGATGGGTGCACACCTGGGTGGCGATGCCGCAGCTGACCGAGCCGCACAACCTGCCGCCCGCGCCGTTCACCGGCCCGGACTCGGTCCTCGCCGGCGGCACCCTGCGGCAGACCGTGCACACCTCGATCGGCGGCGACCGGCTGCGCGTACGGTTCTCCAACGCCTTCGGCGGCGCCGCCCTGCCCCTCACCGCGGCCGCCGTGGCCCTGCCCGCCGAGGGCAGGGCCGGGGTCCCGGGCATCCGGCCCGGCACCAGCCGCCCGCTCACCTTCGGCGGCCACGCGTCCACGGTGGTGCCCGTCGGCGCCCAGGTGGTCTCCGACCCGGTGGACCTGCCGGTGGCCGTGCGGTCCAACCTGACCGTCACCACCTTTCTCGCGGCCGGGCAGCAGACGCTGAGCCTCACCTCGCACCCCGGCTCCCGCACCACCAGCCACCTGATCCACGGCGATCACCACCTGGCCACCGACCTGCCCGGCGCCACCCCCGTCGACCACTGGTACCTGCTCAGCGGCGTCGAGGTGCCGTCCGCCGCCCCGGGCCTGGTGATCGTCGGCGACTCGCTGACCGACGGCCGCGGCTCCACGACCAACGGCAACGACCGCTGGCCCGACCAGCTCCAGCCCCGCCTGCCCGGGGTCGCGGTGCTCAACCAGGCGGCCGGGGGCAACCGGGTCCTCGACGACGGGCTCGGCCCGAGCGTGCTCGCGCGCCTCGACCGCGACGTGCTCGCGCTCGGCGGGGTCCGGTGGCTGCTGCTGTTCGAGGGCGTCAACGACCTGGGCACCGCGGCCGCCACCGACGCCGCGCAGCGCCGGGTGACCGCGGAGCTGATCGCCGCGTACGGGCAGGTGGTCGTCCGGGCGCAGGCCCGGGACCTCGCCGTGTGCGGGGCGACGATCACGCCGTTCGGCGGCAACGCGGGCTACGACGACCCGGACGGGCTGCGCGAGCGGTCGCGGCAGGAGGTCAACCGGTGGATCCGGCGCGGCGGCGCCTTCGACCGGGTCGTGGACTTCGACGCCGCGGTCCGCGACCCGGCATCCCTACGGCGCCTCGCGCCCGCCTTCGACACCGGCGACGGGCTGCACCTCAACCCGGCCGGCTACGCCGCGCTGGCCGCCGCTGTCCCGCGCTCGCTCGCCCGCCTCCTGCCGGCGTGATCCCCTCCGCGCTCGTCACCCCGTGACCGGCGGCCGCCTCCCGACGTGATCCGGAATGCGCTTTCCCACCTGCGCGGCCCTACCTGCCGCCGGGCGCCGGCGGCTTCGCGGGCGTGCAGCCGGCCCCGGCCGAGCTCACGTTCGACCCGGCCACCGGCGCCCGGCTGCGCCTCACCGTCACGGACGCCGCCACCGGCAGGACGGAGATGCTGCTGCCGGACTCATGATCCGCGCTTCCCCGGGCCGGACGACGCCGGGCCGCGCGGGGCCTGGGGTGCCGGCTCGTGCGGCGCCGGGCGGGGGCTCGGCCCGGCCGTGAGGAGGGCGAGGAGGGTCAGCGCCTCCGCCGACGGTGAGCCCGCGGGTGCCGTACAGGTGACCACGGTCTGCTCGGGGCTGCTCAGCGACTGCAGGGACTGCTGCGTCACGGTGAGCGGCCCGACCAGGGGATGGCGCAGGTCGTAGCGGGCCGTCGCGCAGGCCTGCACGGTGTGGTCGGCCCAGAGGGTGGCGAACTCGGCGCTGCGCATGGACAACCTGCCGATCAGCGCCGCCAGCACCGCGTCGTCCGGGTGCCGGCCGACGACCAGCCGCAGATTGCCGACGACGGCGCGCGCCTTGGCGGGCCAGTCGGCGTAGAGGTCGCGCTGGCCGCCGTCGAGGAACACGAGCTCGGCCATGTTCGGGCGGCCGTCCCGATCGGCCGCCGCCTCGCGGGCCGCCGCCTCGCGGGCTGCCCCGAGCCCCAGCAGGGCGTGCCCGGTGGCGTTCCAGGCGAGCACGTCGGAGCGCCGCCCGAGCACCACGGCAGGCACGTCGCCGAGCGCCGCCAGCAGGTCCGCGAGCGCCGGGTCCACGCGCTCCACGACAGGCGGCACCGGCGTGTGCCGGGGGTGGCCGGCGGCCAGGACGTGCAGGTGGGCCCGCTCGGCGCCGGTGAGCCGCAACGCCCGGGCGATCGCGTCGAGGACCTGCGGCGACGCGTTGCGGGACTGACCCTGTTCGAGTCGCGTGTAGTAGGAGGCGCTCACGCCGGCCAGCAGCGCCAGCTCCTCCCGGCGCAGACCCGCGACCCGGCGGCGGTCCCCAAAGGTCGCCAGCCCCGCGTGGTCCGCATCCGGCACGGGCGCGCCGAGGTCCTGCTCACCGCCGCCGACGGGCTGTCCAACTCCACCTCGGTCGCCGTCCGCGGCCGGACGATCCTCGTGCCCAGCGCCGCCTACCTCACCCAGGAC
>CAKUMG010000296.1 GCA_934667465.1 uncultured Actinoplanes sp.
TCGCCGCGCGCCATCCCGGGGCGGCGGTCATCGTGCCGCCGCGTTCCGGCGCGGTGCCGAGCGCCTCGGGCACGCCGTGGACCCGGGTCCCCAGCACCGGGACGCCCCGGGCGAGCGCCTCGGTCACCACCATGCCGTACGTCTCCGCGCGCGACGGCAGCACCAGCAGGTCGGCGGCCGCGTACTCCTCGTCGAGCGCGGCGCCCGTGCGCGGGCCGGGGAACTGCACCCGGGTGGTGCCGGCCCGGACCCGGTCCGCGAACTCGCTGTCCCCGGCACCGACGCACCGGCACTGCCAGTGCAGGTCCTCCAGCGTACGCAGCGCAGCCACCAGCACATCCTGTGCTTTCCGTGGCGTCACGGCCGCAACGCACAGCAACCGGTTGCCGTCAGCCGACGGCTCGGTCTCCGGGGCGGGGTCCACGCCCGGCGACGCCACGTGCACGCTGCCGTCCGGCAGGTCGTGCAGCTGCTCCACGCGCCGGGCCGCGTCGTCGCTGGTCGCGACGACGGCGTGCGCCGCCCGCAGCGCCCGCCCTTCGAGGGTGGTCAGGTGCGGCGGGGCGCCCGGCTCGTCCCCCAGCGGCAGGTGCACCAGCACGACCAGGCGCAGCCTGTCCCGCTCGGCCTCCAGCACGGCGGGCGCGGCGCAGCCGATCAGACCGTCGAGCAGGACAGTGGTTTTGTCCGGCAAGTCCGACAAATCGGAAGCGAGCCGGGCATCGTCGCCCTGGCGCGCCAGGATCTCGCGCGGGTTGCCGAGGCCGGCGAGCACCCGCCGGTCGTACGTGTTGCCCCCGCTGGGACTGCGCGGATCGTCGATGCCCGCGGGCAGCACCGCCACGAGCGGGCCGCCCGCGGCACCCGTCACAGGTCTCGCTCGTAGCTCGCCCACGCGATGTGCGACTCGTGCAGCGTGACCGCGATCCCGGTCAGCCCGGCCGCGCCCGCGCCCAGGTCGCCGGACGCTGCCTTGGCGGCCAGCCGGTCCGCGATGACCTTGGCGAGGAACTCGGTCGACGTGTTGATCCCGGCGAAGTCCGGGTCGTCGTCCAGGTTCTTGTAGCTGAGCCCGCCGCAGATCGCGTGCAGCTCCTGGCTCGCGAGGCCGATGTCCACGACGATGTTGTCGTCGTCCAGCTCGGGCCGCTTGAACGTGGCGTCCACGACGAACGTGGCGCCGTGCAGCTTCTGCGCGGGGCCGAACACCTCTCCGCGGAAACTGTGGGCGACCATGATGTGATCACGGACCGTGACGCTGAACATTCACTCTCCTGTCGGGTAACGGATCAGATGGCACAGGGCCGGAACCTCGCCGCTGACCAGCTTCGGCAGCAGGTCCGGCAGGTCGGCGAACGCGGACTCGCCGGTGAGCAGCGCGTCGAAGGCGGGGTCGGCGAGCAGGTCCAGCGCCGTGGCGAGCCGGTCACCATAGGAGCGCCGGCCGCGGCGGGCGGGGGCGATCCCCCCGACCTGGCTGCTCTTGACGACGAGCCGGCGGGAGTGGAAGAACTCGCCCAGGGGCACGCTGACCTGCCGGTCGCCGTACCAGCTCAGCTCGACGACGGTGCCCTCGACGGCGAGCAGCTCCAGCGACCGGGTGAGCCCGGCCGACGTGGCGCTCGCGTGCACGACCAGGTCGCAGTCGCCGGCGGCGTCGGCGGGCAGCGCGAACGGCACCCCGAGCGCGGCGGCCAGGGCGGCCCGCTCCGGGTTCGCGTCCACGAGCTGCACCTTCGCGCCCGGGAAGCGGGCCAGGATCGCGGCCACGCTCGCCCCGACCATCCCGGCGCCCACCACGGCGATCCGGTCGCCGATCAGGGGCGCGGCGTCCCACAGCGCGTTCAGGGCGGTCTCGACGGTCCCGGCCAGCACGGCCCGGGCCGGCGGCACGGTCTCCGGCACCACGGTCACGGCGTCGGCGGGCACGACGTAGCGGGTCTGGTGCGGGTACAGGCAGAACACGGTCCTGCCGACCAGGTCGTCCGGGCCGGCCTCGACCACGCCGACGTTGAGGTAGCCGTACTTGACCGGGGCCGGGAAGTCGCCCTCCTGGAACGGCGCGCGCATCACGTCGTGCTGGCTCGCGGGCACGCCGCCGCCGAAGACCAGGGTCTCGGTGCCGCGGCTGACGCCCGAGTACAGCGTCCGGACGAGCACCTCGCCGTCGCCGGGTTCGGGCAGCCCGGCCGTACGGATCTCGCCCGTTCCCGGCTCTGCCAGCCAGAACGCCTCGGCCGTCGGACGCGAGCCCATCACGATCTCCTTCGAGCAGACATGAACCGCACGTGCCGGGGCAACGTGTTCAGGGTCAACCACCATACGCGGGACCCGATCTTGCACAATCCGAAGGCACGGTAACTATGGGTATTGGCACAATGACGGCGCGCTCGGATCGGGGCCCGATCGCCGGTCTGGCGGCACACTTCGTGCTGGTCGGGGCGCTTGCCGCCACGGCCGGGGTGACCGCCGCCGGTTGGGTCGCCGCGACGGCGTACGCGCTCGTCCTGTGCCTGTTGCTCGGAGCCGGCCTGCAGCGCGCCGGCCTGCGGACCCTCGGGCCGGCCAACGCCGTCACGCTCTTCCGGGCGATCCTGGTCAGCGGCGTCACCGCGCTGGTGGTCACGTCGTTCCAGCGGCCGGTCCCGGTCGCGCTGCTCGTCGTGCTGGCCGCGGTGGCCCTCGCGCTGGACGGGGTCGACGGGCAGGTCGCGCGGCGCACCGGCACGAGCACCCCGCTGGGCGCCCGCTTCGACATGGAGATCGACTCGTTCCTGGTGCTGGTCCTGAGCGTCTACGTCGCCGGCTTCTGCGGGTGGTGGACGATCGCCATCGGCGCCTTCCGCTACGTCTTCGTCGCCGCGTCCTGGGCCGCGCCGTGGCTGACCGCGGCCCTGCCGCCCCGCTTCTCCCGCAAGGTCGTGGCCGCCGTCCAGGGCGTCGCCCTGCTCGTCGTGGCGGCGGGCCTGCTCCCGACGGTCCTCGGCAGCGCGGTCCTGGCGCTCGCCCTGGCGTCGCTGACCTGGTCGTTCGCCCGCGACATCGCGTGGCTGCGCCGGGCCGAGCGGACCCGCCGCGCCCGCGCCGAGGTCACCCGCAGCATCCCGCTCCAGACGCGCCGCCGCCCCTCGACCGTCAACGTCTGACCCTACGCCGGGATCCAGTTCCCGCAGCCCTGACTGGTGAACGTGGAGTCACCCGCGGCGATCGTCACCGTGACCCGCTTCTCCTGAGCCACCTGGTCGCTGCCCACGACGGCGTCGCCGGCCCCGATCCGCTCCCAGAAGCACTCGAGCACCGGCTTGCCGCTCAGGTGCCCCGTGGTCACGTACTTGCCGGGCTTGACGTCGGTGCCGACCTTGAGCGTGCCCTCGCCGAAGCCGGCCCGTGCGACCTTCCAGTCCTTGGCGAACCGCGGGCAGTCCTCCAGGCGGTCCGTGTCGATCTGGAACTCGTTCGCGATCATCAGGTCGAGCAGCGCGCCGCGGCTCTGCTCCCCGGCGGCGAACAGGCCGTCGCAGGTGTCCTCGAAGACGTCCGCGCAATCGTTGCCGCACGGCTTCCACGCCGATCCGGCCGGGGCGGTCTTCACCCGAGACGGCGCCGGGGCCGGGCTCTTGGACACGGCGGCGGAGGGCTCCGCGGCGGCGGCCGAGGGCGCCGGCGATGCACCGTCCGCCCAGGACGTCGGGGCGGGATCGTCGCTGCAGGCAGCGAGAAGCAGGGGGAGCAGGACCAGGGCGAGCAGACGGCGGCGCATGGCGGATCAGCTTAAATGAATGCCGGCCGCAAGTTCCCGGGGTCCCCCGATGTGGTCGGTTTGCCGTGTTGTTTCCGCCGCGGGCGCGAGGGTCGTGGCAGGGTCTGCGGGTGCTGCCGCCCGATCTGGACACCTACACCCCGCACCGGACCGTCACGAACGCCGCCTTCGAGGGCATCGCGGTGCCGGGGCTTAAAGCCGAGTTCTTCCGCCGTACGCAGGGGGAGCGCACCGCGTCGGCGGGCCGCTACTCGCTCGGCGGGCGGGACCTGCTGCTCGCCTGGGGGTGGACCGACGAGGAGCACTGCAGCTGGTCCGCGGTGTGGGACCCGGCCGGGTTCTGGCACCCCGCGACGGCGGGGTGCCCGGTCGTGCGGGTGGAGCGGGAGGGGCCGGAGCCGGACGGGCCGGTGACAGGGCTCGCGGTCCGGGCACCCTCCGGGGTGTGGATCAGTGCCGGCCGGGAGCCGGTGCCGGCGACGCGGCGGTGACGGCCGCGCGGCGTACCAGGTAGAGCGACGTGGTGGTCAGGGCGAGCGCAACCGTGAACAGGGTCAGGTGCAGCCACGGCGTGGCGATCGGGACGAAGCCGATGACAGCGACGGGGACCTGGACGATCGCGATGAGACCGGCGAGCCACCAGCGGTGCGGGCCGCGCCACAGCAACGCGGTCCAGATCGGAGCGGACGCGACGGCGAGCGTGAGCCCGTCGAGCACGGCGTGCAGGGTGGCGTTGTGCACGGCATTGTGCGCGAACGCTTGCGCGGGTGCGGCGACCCAGAGCGCGGCGAGGACGGATCCGGCGATGACAGCGGCACGACGCATGGTTGCCTCCAGGCGTATTGGAACCGTTGCACTGAGTCACGACGCTACGGACCGTGCACAGTCCGCGTAAAGGCATTCAAGGATTCATTCGCGCGACGAGGTCGAATGCCGCGGGCAGGCACCGGCTCCAGTAGCCGAAGTTATGCCGCCCCGGGCCGTACGAGCCGGCGGCCTTGGCCTGCGGCAATGCGCGCTCCAGGGCGCGGGCGCCGGCGATCAGCCCGTCGTCCGTGCCGCACCACAGCCCGACCTGCACGCCGCGGAGGAGACCTGCCTGGGCCACCACGGCGTCTCCCTCGGTGACCGCGGGGGAGAACGCCGCGACCGTGCGGACGAACCCGGGGAACGTCTCGGCCAGCAGCAGCGCCCCGGCCCCGCCCATGGACCAGCCGCACGCGGCGAACGCCCCGGTCGCGAAGCCGCGCTCGGCGCACCACTCGGGCAGCTCCTCGTGCACCATCCGCCGGGGGTCGTCGGCGCCGGCGGGCTGCCAGCCGAGGCGGTCGCCGGTGGCGCCGGCGAGGGCGAAGGGCGGGTTGCCGCGGCGTACGGAATCGGTCAGGAACTGCCCCAGCCCGAGCGCCGGGAAGTCGGCCGCGGTCTTCGACGCACCGTGCAACACCAGGCAGACCGGCAGGCCGCGACCGTCGCCGTGGCCGTCGGGCACGGCGGTGAAGAAGTCGACCGTACGGCCGCGGGCGCGCGAGAAACGCCGTTCGAGCCGCTGGTCGCCGGGCGGCACCGCGGGGATCACCGGCGGCTCGCTGCGCGGGAACCGGCTGTACGCGGCACCCGCCAGCGCCGCCGCGCTCGCCCCCGCGGCGGTCAGCAGCGTCCTGCGTCTCATGACCGGAAACGGTAATGCGCGGTCCGACCCGCGACCCGCGAGCCGGTGCGCGCGTCCGGGTGAAGTCGGCGCCGCCGGCTTCCCCCGTGCCGGCCGGCGGCGCACACGGGCTCCATCCTCGCCCGCGGTGCCCGGCCCCGCGGGGTCCACGCTCGACCGATCTTGCACGCGATCGATAATGTTTGCGTTATGGGACGGGAGCCGAGCGTGCACCAGCTGCGGCTGTTCGCCGTCCTGGCGGACGAGCTGCACTTCGGCCGCGCCGCCCGCCGCGTCTTCCTGAGCCAGCCGGCCCTGAGCCAGCAGATCCGCGCCCTGGAGGAGCGTCTCGGGGTCGACCTGATCGACCGGACGTCGCGCCGCGTCGACCTGACCCCGGCGGGCCGCGCGCTCGCCCCGGTCGCCCGGGAGATCGTCGACGGCATGCAGCGGCTGCGCGGGCTGGCCGACACCCTGGCCCGCGAGGTCACCGGCCACCTGCGCCTCGGCGCGATCGGCGCGGAGGCGGCCATGCCCTACACCGTGGAGATCCTCGCCGAGCTTGCCGCCCGCCACCCGGCCGTCACCGTCGAGGTGCGCGGCGTCGACTTCGTGGAGCAGTCGGCCGCCCTCGCCGCCGGCGAGCTCGACGCCGCCTTCCTGCGCTCCCCGGTGCCCGCGACCTTCCGCATCCTGCCCCTGGCCACCGAGCCCCGCGTCGCCTGCCTGCCCGCCACCGACCCCCTGGCCGGGAAGTCGCCGATCACCCTCGCCGACCTGCGCGACCACCCGGTCGTCGACGTCCCGCCCGGCGCCCCGCGCGAGTGGTGGGACGACTGGGCCGTCAACCCCCGGCCCGACGGCAGCCTGGTCACGTTCGGCCCGGTCGTCTCCGACCTCGAGGGCATGCTGCTCGCGGTCGCCCGCGGCCAGGCGATCACGTTCCTCCCGGCGGCGGCGCGCGACTTCTTCCCCCGCCCCGGCGTCGCCTATGTCGACGTCACGGACCTGCCGCCGTCCGGCGCCTGTCTCGCCTGGCTCCCCGGCCGCCAGGAGCAGCCGGCCCTCGGCGCCCTGGTCGAGGCCGCCCGCACGGTCGTCGCCCGGTCTTCTTAACAGCCGGGACCGGCAGCAACGCCCTTGCTGATGCGGTAGGCGGAGATGTCGCCCTTGACGTAGGGCCGCAGCTGCGTGATCCGGGTCGGGGCGGCGCCGTGCTGCGCGAGGTAGGCCACGATCGCGGTGTCGACCGTGCGGCAGGTCGCCGCGTTCGCGACGGTGGTCGCGGAGTTGGTCACTGCGCCGGTGTTCAACGCAGCGTAAGAAACACCCGCAATACTCACGGTCACTGCTGCCGCCACAGCGGCTTCGGTCAAGTTCACGAAATCTCCTGCTCACAACCGTCGGCACGCGCCGATCCAGCCAACCTATCCGCAACTACGCTCAGTGCCGAACGGCCGCGACGGCGGGAAGTCTAGCCAAAGGTCTTACATTGCGTAAGGTTTGGCGCGACTCTAGAC
>CAKUMG010000297.1 GCA_934667465.1 uncultured Actinoplanes sp.
GTAGCCCTCGGCGGCCGCCTTGCGCGCATGCGGCGCGAGCGCCTTGAGCGGCCCCGGCAGGTCCTCCGCGGCGATCCCCGGGCCCTCGTCGGAGACGGCCACCCACAGCCACGAGCCGCTGCGCCCGGTGGCGATGGTTACGGCCGAGTCCGCGGGGGCCAGCCGGATCGCGTTGGACAGCAGGTTGCCGACCGCCCGGCGCAGGGCGTCCGCGTCGCCGATCAGCTGCAGGCCGGTGCCGAGCGCGTACCGGAATCGGAAGGGTGCCGCGTCCTCGCCCGCCTCCGCCGCCAGCACCGAGAGGTCGACGTCGGTGTCGGTCAGTGCGTCGGCGTCCCGCCGCGCCGTGGCCAGCAGATCCTCGACCAGCCGCGACATCCGGGTGGTGGCCCGGTCGACGACGGCCACCGCGCGCTCCCGTTCCTCGGCGGTGGCCTCCGGCACGGTCAGCGTGGCGTCGAGGTGGGTCCGGATGATCGCCAGCGGGCTGCGCAGCTCGTGCGAGGCGTCGTCGATGAGCTGCCGCTGGCCCTGGAACGCGCGGTCGACCCGGTCGAGCATCGAGTCGATGGTGTCGGCCAGGTCGCGCAGCTCGTCGCGGGGACCCTGCAGGTCGATGCGGCGGGACAGGTCGGTGGCCTGGATCTCGCGGGTGGTCCGGGCGATCGCGCCGACCGGCCGCAGCGCGCGCCCGGAGAGCACCCAGCCGATGCCGAGGCTGGCGACGAAGAGCCCGCCCAGCGCGATCAGCGAATAGGTCCGCAGGTTCTGCAGCGCCTGGTAGTTGACGGCCGCCTCGATCTGGTTCACGTCGGCCACGGTGATCTGGTCGACCTTCACGCCGTACTTCTTGACGGTGGCCTGCAGCTCGGTGACCGGCTGCGGGTCGGTCGCGGCGGCCACCGCGAAGTAGGTGATGGCCAGCGCGGCGGTGGCGAGCGCGAAGAGCAGCGTCGAATAGAGGACTGTCAGCCGGAACCGGATCGACCGGAACAGCTCGGGGCGCCTCATGACGGCTCGCGCAGCCGGTAGCCGCGGCCCACCACGGTCTCGATCCAGCCGTCGCCGAGCTTGCGGCGCAGCGTGCCCACGGTCACCCGGACGGTCTGGGTGAACGGGTCGGCGTTCGCGTCCCAGACGTGTTCGAGCAGCTCCTCGCTGGCGACCACGGTGCCGGGGCGGGTCATCAGGTATTCGAGCACCCCGAACTCCTTGGGGGTGAGAGCGAGCGGCGCGCCCGCCAGGGTCACCGCGTGCTTCGCGGCGTCGAGGGTCAGCTCGCCCACGGTCAGCCGGGCCGTGCCGCCGCCGGTGTCGCGCCGCAGCAGGGCCCGCACCCGGGCCAGCAGCTCGGCCAGCGCGAACGGCTTGACCAGGTAGTCGTCGGCGCCCTCGTCGAGACCGCGGACCCGGTCGTCGATGCCGCCGCGGGCGGTGAGCATGAGCACCCGCACGTCCGTGTCGCCCGGCGTGACGAGATCGCCGGTGCGCAGCGCGCGGCACAGCGTGAAGCCGTCGCCGTCGGGCAGGTTGATGTCGAGCAGCATCAGGTCGTATTCGTTCACGGTCAGCCGGTCGTAGGCCTCCGCCGTGGACACCGCGACGTCCACGGCGTATCCGGTCCGGGAGAGCCCCACCCGCAGGCCCTCGGCCAGGTCTTCCTCGTCCTCCACCACCAGCAACCGCATCCCTCGATCATCCACGGCCGATGAGGGTCGTGGCGACCTCACGGGCCCGGTCGATCGGGACGGCGAACCCGATGCCGATGTTGCCGCCGCCCTCCAGGGTCGCGATGGCCGTGTTCACCCCGATCACCTCCCCGCGGGCGTTGACGAGCGGACCGCCCGAGTTGCCGGGATTGATCGAGGCATCCGTCTGTACGGCGGTCTGCCTTCCGCTGCCGCCCAGCCGCACCGGGCGGTCGAGCGCGCTGACGATCCCGGCCGTGACCGTGCCGGAGAGCCCGAGCGGGGAACCGACCGCCAGGACCGGCTCGCCGACCCGGATGCCGGCCGGGTCGGCGAGCTGCATCGGCGTCAGCGGACCGGCCGGGGTGACCCGCAGTACGGCGATGTCGCTGGCCGGGTCGGTGCCGATCACGTCCGCGGTGAGCCGCCGCCCGTCGGAGCCGACCACGCTGACCCGGCCCCCGCCGGCGGCCGCCACGACGTGGTTGTTGGTGACGATGTGGCCGCGGTCGTCGAAGACGAACCCGGAGCCGGAGGAACCGCCGGAGCCGCTGCGCACCTGCACCGACACCACGCCGGGCAGCGCCCGGGCGGCGGCGCCCACGAGATCCGACGGCACCCCGGCGACCGGCGGCGCGGCGGCCGCGGACGACGGCGGATCGGCCGTGGGAGCGGCGTAGTAGCCCGCCACTCCGCCCGTACCGGCGGAAATGCCCGCGACGGCCAGGCCCGCGACGGCGAACAGCGGCCAGCGGCGGGGTGCGGGAGCCGGGGCGGAGACGGGAACGAACGATGCGGAGGACAGGTCCGGGGAGTGGAACTCCGGTCCCCGAGGTGAGCCGAGTCCTGACATGACGAGCCCCTTACGGAAGACGGGCGAACCAGAAGAGCGACGCGAGCGCGGCGAGGACCGCCAGCACCAGGCCGATGCCGATGAAGCGCGCGGAGATGTCCCGCACCTGGGTCTGGTAGCCGACCGAGCTGCCGATGTCGGCGTACGCGGCACGCAGCTCCTCGGCGCTGCCCGCCTCGAAGTAGTTGCCGCCGGTGGCCGACGCGACGGACTGCAGCGTCTCGCCGTCGACCGGCACGGCCTGGCCGCCGCCCCTGCCGCCGGTGCCCGCGATCGCGCCCTCGGGCGTGCCGAACGAGATCGCGTCGACCGGGACGCCCAGCTCGGTGGCGAGCCCGGCCGCCTCCGCCGGGTCCTGGCCGGAGGTGTTGGCGCCGTCGGAGAGCACGACCACCCGCGCGGGCGGCACGTCCTCGCCGGCCTGCGCGTCGAGGTTGCGGATCTGGTCCAGGGCGGCGGCGATGGCGTCGCCGATGGCCGTGCCGGCGCGGCCCGCGGCGCCCTCGGAGAGCCGGTCGATGCCGGCGGCCACGGCCGGGCGGTCGGTGACCGGCGGGACGAAGACCGAGGCGGTGCCCGCGAAGCCGACCAGGCCGACGTTGAACTCCTCGGGCAGGTCCGCGACGAACTGGTGTGCCGCCGCCTTGGCCGCGGTGAGCCGGTCCGGCGCCACGTCGTCGGCGAGCATCGAGCGACGTCCACGGCGACCAGCACTGTCGCGCGCTCGCGGGGCACCTGCACCTCCGCCTGCGGCTGGGCGAAGCCGGCCACGAGCAGCGCCAGCATGCCCAGGAACAGGCCCGCCGGGACGTGCCGCCGCCAGGCCGGGCGCTTCGGGGCGACCCGGTCGAGCAGCTTGAGGTTGGTGAAGCGGACCGCGTACTTGCTCCGGCGGCGCTGGGCCACCACGTACGCGACGGCCAGCGCGGCGACCGCGAGCAGCAGCCACAGCCGTTCCGGGGAGAGCCAGGTCATGAGCGTTCTCCTGCCGTGGGGAGGCGGGCGGCGCGGCCGAGGCGGCGCCGGGAGTGCACGTGGCGGACGATGTCGGCGACCCAGTCGCGGTCGGTCCGCAGCGGGAGGTGGGCGGCGCCGGTCCGGCGGATCGCCGTCGTGATGGATTCCTGTTGCTGTGCGGCTGCCGCGGCGTACCTCTCGCGCAGTCTGCGGCTGGCGGTGGGCACCTCCCGCAGCTCACCGCTCTCCGGGTCGACGACGGTGAGCAGGCCGACGTCGGGCAGCTCCTGCTCGCGCGGGTCGGTCACCCGGACGGCGAGCACCTGGTGCCGCGCGGCGAGCCGGCGCAGCGGCTGCTCCCAGTCGGGCGCGCCGGGTCCGAGCCCGTCGTCGTCGAGGCCGTCCAGGAAGTCGGAGACGACCACGACCAGGCCGCGCCGGGGCACCGCGCGGTGCAGTCCGTCGAGCGCCTCCGCGAACGGCACGGTGCCGGTCGCGGGCAGGCCGCGCGGGACGGCGAGCAGGGTGCGGAGCATGCCGAGCAGATGGGTACGCCCGCCGCGCGCCGGGAAGCGCCGGACGCCCCCGCCGGTGACGAGGTGGGCGCCGAGCCGGTTGCCCGCGCCCGCGGTCAGGAAGCCGACCGCGCCGACGGCCGCGACCGCGAGTTCCCGCTTCTCGAACTCGGCGGTGCCGAAGTCCATGCTCGCGGTGCCGTCGACCAGCATCCAGGTGGCCAGCTCCCGGTCCGCGTCCACGGTCCGGACGTGCGGGACCGTGGTCCGAGCGGTCACCGACCAGTCCATCCGGCGTACCTCGTCCTCGCCGGGCCGGTACTCGCGGCTGCCCGCCGGCTCGCTGCCCAGCCCGGGCAGCAGCCCCAGGTGCGAGCCGTGCAGCAGCCCGTCGAGCCGCCGTGTCACCGTGAGCTCGAGGCGCCGCAGCCGCTGCTCGGGCGTCAGCTCCTTGAGCGTCGCCACGTGGGCGGCGGCCGCCGGGCGGCCCGCCCCGATCACGCGGCGGCTCCCAGGCCGGCGCCGGAATGCTCCTGGGCCGGGGCGATGACCGGCGGCGGCACGGCCTCGACGACGCGGCGCACGATCGACTCCGGGTCCACGCCGTCGGCGACCGCGTCGAACGAGAGCACCAGCCGGTGGGCCAGCACGTCCGGGGCGATGTCGAGGATGTCGCCGGGGAGCACGTAGTCGCGGCCCCGCAACAGGGCGAGGGCCCGGCCTGCGGCCACCAGTCCGAGGGTGGCTCGCGGGCTGGCGCCGTACGCCAGTTGTCCGGCGATCTCCGGCAGTCCGAACCGGGCGGGATCGCGGGTGGCGAGCACCAGCCGCACGACGTATTCGGCGAGGGCGTGGTGCACGAACACGTCGCGGGCGCGGGCCTGCAGCGCCGCCAGGGTCGTGACGTCGAGCACCTGCGAGGCGGCCGGGCGCACGCCGCCCATCCGGTAGAGGATGCCCAGCTCGTCCTGGTCGCTCGGGTAGCCGACCACGACGCGCAGGAGGAAGCGGTCGCGCTGCGCCTCGGGCAGCTGGTAGACGCCCTCGCTCTCGATCGGGTTCTGGGTCGCGAGGACGAGGAACGGCTTCGGTACGGGATAGGTGCGCCCGCCGATCGACACGTGCCCCTCGGCCATGACCTCCAGCAGCGCGCTCTGCACCTTGGCGGGCGCCCGGTTGATCTCGTCGGCGAGCACCAGGTTCGCCATGATCGGGCCCAGCTCGACGTCGAAGCTCTCCTTGCTGGCCCGGTAGATGCGCGTGCCCAGGATGTCGGAGGGCACCAGGTCCGGGGTGAACTGGATGCGGTGGAACGAGCCGCCGACGGCGACCGCGAGCGTCTCGGCGGCCAGCGTCTTGGCCACGCCGGGCACGCCCTCGAGCAGGATGTGGCCGCCCGCGAGCAGGCCGGTCAGCAGCCGCTCGATCAGCCGGTCCTGGCCGACGATGACCTTCTTGACCTCGAACAGGGCCTGTTCCAGCAGCCGGGTGTCGCTTTCCGTCATCAGAACTCTCCAGGGGTCGGGGGGCGGGCGCCCGGGTCTCTGGGGGACGACCGAGCGCCCGCCCGTGCCCTCCATGTCAGCAACCGGCACCGAAAACGAGCCGAAGGAAGACCGAAAGCGGACCGAAGGAGGAGAGCCCGCAATACTGGAAGCTGACAGAGGAGGTTGCGTGTCTGCTCAGCCCGCGCCGGTCGCCGAGACCGGCTTTCCGTGGCCCATCGAAACCGCGCGCCTGGACAACGGCCTGCGGGTCGTCGTCAGCGAGGACCACACCGCGCCGGTGGTGTGCGTCAACCTCTGGTACGACGTCGGATCCCGGCACGAACCCGCCGGCCAGACCGGCTTCGCGCATCTCTTCGAGCACCTCATGTTCGAGGGGTCCGCCCACGTCGCCAAGACCGAGCACATGCGGTACGTGCAGGGTGCGGGCGGCTCGCTCAACGCGACCACGAACCCGGACCGCACCAACTACTTCGAGACCCTGCCCGCGGAGCACCTGGAGCTGGCGCTCTGGCTCGAGGCCGACCGGTTGGGCGGCCTCGTGCCCGCCCTGACCCAGGAGACGCTGGACAACCAGCGCGAGGTGGTCAAGAACGAGCGCCGCCAGCGCTACGACAACGTGCCGTACGGCGACGCATGGCTGCGCCTGCTCCCGCTGCTCTACCCGCAGGGGCACCCCTACCACCACGCGACGATCGGGTCGATGGAGGACCTGAACGCCGCCTCGCTCGACACGTTCAAGGCGTTCCACGGCCGCTACTACGCGCCCAACAACGCCGTGCTCACCGTCGCCGGCGCCGTCTCGCCGGCCGAGGTCGTGACGCTCGCCGAGAAGTACTTCGGCGCGATCGAGCCGGTCGCGGACATCCCCGCCGCGCCGCACTCGCACCTGGCCGGGCCCGCCACCGCGCCGGCCGCCGAGACGGTGACGGGCAGCGTCCCGGCGCCCCGGATCTACCTGTCGCACCGCACCCACCCGTTCGGCACCGCGGGGTACGACGCGATCACCGTGCTGGCCACGGTGCTGGGCAGCGGCCGCGGCAGCCGGCTGTACCAGCGGCTCGCCGACGGCGCCCGGATCGCGCAGCCGGACTACATCGGCGCGTACGGCGTCGACCTGGCGCACGCCCCCGCGCCGCTGATCGTCACCGCGACCGCCAAGGACGGGGTGGACGCCGCCACCCTGACCGCCGGGGTCGCCGAGGTGCTGGACAGCATGGCGACCGAGCCGGTCACCGAGGCGGAGCTGGAGCGGGCCAAGGCGCTGCTGACCACCGCGTGGTGGCGGCAGCTGTCCACCGTGGGCGGCCGCGCCGATTTGCTCGGCCGCTACGCGACCCAGTTCGGGGACCCGGCCGCCGCGGCCTACCGGCTGCCGCAGTGGCAGGCCGTCACCGCCGGGGA
>CAKUMG010000298.1 GCA_934667465.1 uncultured Actinoplanes sp.
CGCTGCCCGAGTCGTGGCTGACCTATGCGGCCCTCGACGTCGAGCTCCTCACCGACCTGCGCGACCTGCTCGCCGCGGAGCTGGAGCGGCAGGGCAAGGCGGAGTGGGCCGCCGAGGAGTTCGCCGCGCTGGTGGCGAGCGCCGACCGGCCCCCGAAGACCCGGCCCGACCCGTGGCGGCGCACCTCCGGCATCCACCGGGTCCGCGGCGCCCGCGCCCAGTCCCGGGTCCGCGCCCTCTGGTACGCCCGCGACGGCGTCGCCGCCCGGCGCGACTCGGCACCGGGCCGGGTCCTGCCCGACTCGGCGATCATCGCGGCCGCGGAGCTCGACCCCAAGGACGAGCGCACCCTGCTCGGCCTGCCCGGCTTCGGCGGCCGCTCGGTCCGCCGGCTGGCCCGGGTCTGGCTCGACGCGCTCGACGAGGCCCGCGCGCTCGGCGACGACGAGCTGCCGGTGAACCAGCCGGTCGAGGGCCCGCCCCCGCCGCACCGCTGGGCCGAGCGCGACCCGGTCGCCGCGGCCCGCCTGCAGCGCTGCCGCCAGGTCGTCATCAAGACCGCGGGCGCCCACACGCTGCCCCCGGAAAACTTGATCAGCCCCGACTTCATCCGGCGGCTCGCCTGGGCCCCGCCGGAGGAGGTCACGCCGCAGACGGTCGCCGACACGCTGCGCGGCTTCGGCGCACGCAACTGGCAGGTCACGCTGATCGCCGAGGGCGTCGCCGCGGTCCTGCCCGACCCGGCCGCCGCTCCACCTGCCGCCTCACCCGACGCTTCACCTGACGCTGGATGATCCGTCCCGCCGCCGATCGTCGGCGGCGGGACGACCTTTTCCGGCACAGGCTGGCCGCGTTGTTTACTCGCAAGTAACATGGGGGCGTCTGGTACTCCTGCGAGGAGGCTTGTTGTGCCCCGAGTAAGTCGCGAGGTCGTCTTCGTCGACGGCGTCCGCACCCCGTTCGGCAAGGCGGGCGGCATGTATGCCGAGACCCGCGCCGACGACCTGGTGATCCGGTGCATCCGGGAGCTGATGCGCCGCAACCCGCAGCTGCCGCCCGAGAAGGTGGACGAGGTCGCCATCGCGGCCACCACCCAGACGGGGGACCAGGGCCTGACCATCGGCCGGACCGCCGCGCTGCTGGCCGGCCTGCCCAAGACCGTGCCCGGCTACGCCATCGACCGGATGTGCGCCGGCGCCATGACCGCGGTGACCAACGTCGCCGGCGGCATCGCGATGGGCGCGTACGACGTCGCGATCGCGGGCGGCGTCGAGCACATGGGCCACCACCCGATGGGCGAGGGCGTCGACCCGAACCCGCGGATCATCGCCGAAAAGCTGGTCGACCCGTCGGCGCTGGTCATGGGTGCCACGGCCGAGAACCTGCACGACCGGCTGCCGGGGATCACCAAGGAGCGGGCGGACGCGTACGGGCTGGCGTCGCAGGAGAAGACCGCCAAGGCGTACGCGAACGGGAAGTTCCAGCCCGACCTCGTGTCCGTGGCGATCCGCAGCGCCGAGCACGGCTGGGGCCTCGCGACCGCCGACGAGGCGCCCCGCGAGACCTCGCTCGAGAAGCTCGCCACGCTCAAGACGCCGTTCCGCCCGCACGGCCGGGTCACCGCGGGCAACGCCGCCGGCCTCAACGACGGCGCCACCGCCGCGCTGCTGGCCGACGAGGAGACCGCCCGCGAGCTGGGCCTGCCCGTCGCGATGCGGCTCGTCTCGTACGGCTTCGTCGGCGTCGAGCCGGAGATCATGGGCTACGGCCCGATCCCGTCGACCGAGCGCGCGCTGCGGCTGGCCGGGCTCACCATCGGCGACATCGGCCTGTTCGAGCTGAACGAGGCGTTCGCCGTGCAGGTGCTGGCGTTCCTCGACCACTACGGCATCGCGGACGACGACCCGCGGGTCAACCCGTGGGGCGGCGCGATCGCCATCGGTCACCCGCTCGCCTCCTCCGGCGTCCGGCTGATGACCCAGCTGGCCCGCCACTTCGCCGAGCACCCCGAGGTCCGCTACGGCCTCACCGCCATGTGCATCGGCATCGGCATGGGCGGCACCGTGATCTGGGAGAACCCGCACTTCGAAGGGGCCGACAAGTGAGCACGCTTCCCGATTACCCCGACGAGGTCGTCACCAAGGCGCTCGTCCGTCTGGTCAAGGTGCCCGGCCTGGACAAGCCCGCCGCGCTGATCACCCTCGACAACGGCTTCGACCACAAGAAGCCGAACAGCTTCGGCCCGGCCGGGCTGGCATCGCTGGACGCGGCGATCACCGAGGCGACCGCGGCTTCACCGGCGTTCATCGCGCTCACCGGCAAGCCGTACATCTTCTGCGTCGGCGCCGACATCACCGGCATGCCGTTCATCCGTGAGCGCGAGCAGGCCGTCGCGCTCGGCGAGCTGGGCCACAAGGTCTTCGCGCGCCTGAGGAACAGCGAGATCCCGACCTTCGCGTTCATCAACGGCGTGGCGCTCGGCGGCGGCTTCGAGGTCTCGCTGCACTGCCACTACCGCACGGTCTCCGGCGGCGCGGGCGCGCTCGGCCTGCCCGAGGTCGCGATCGGTCTGATCCCGGGCTGGGGCGGCAGCCAGCTGCTCCCCCACCTGATCGGCATCCCCGGCGCCGCCCAGATCATCCTGCAGAACCCGCTGACCCAGAAGACGCTCAAGCCGAAGCAGGCCGCCGAGTTGGGCGTGGCCGACGCGATCTTCGAGCCGGCCGACTTCCTCGAGCGCTCGCTCGAGTGGGCGGCCGGGGTGGTCACCGGCGCTGTCACGGTCGAGCGGCCCGAGGTCGACAAGGACATGTGGGACGGCGTGCTGTTCTTCGCCAAGCAGCAGCTCGACGAGAAGCTGCACGGCGCGGTCCCGTCGGCCAACAAGGCGCTCGAGCTGCTCGCGCTCGCCAAGGACGCGACGTTCGAGGACGGTACGGCGGCCGAGACGCAGGCCCTCGCCGACCTCATCATGGGCGACGAGTCGCGGGCCAGCCTGTACGCGTTCGACCTGGTCCAGCGTCGCGCGAAGCGCCCGGTGGGCGTACCGGACAAGTCCCTCGCCCGGAAGGTCACCAAGGTCGGCATCGTGGGCGCCGGCCTGATGGCCTCCCAGCTCGCGCTGCTCTTCGCGCGGCGGCTGCAGGTGCCGGTCGTGCTGACCGACCTCGACCAGAGCCGGGTCGACAAGGGCGTCGGCTATGTACACGAGCAGATCGACAAGCTCGTGTCCAAGCGCCGGCTCGACGAGGGTACGGCCGCCAAGCTGCGCGGCCTGGTCAGCGGCTCGGTCGACAAGGCCGCGTTCGCCGACGCCGACTTCGTGATCGAGGCGGTCTTCGAGAACCTCGACCTCAAGAAGCAGATCTGGGCCGAGGTCGAGAAGATCGTCGGGCCGGAGACGGTGCTCGCCACCAACACGTCCTCGCTGTCGGTGACCGAGATGGCCGCCGACCTCGAGCACCCCGAGCGGGTCGTCGGCTTCCACTTCTTCAACCCGGTCGCCGTGCTCCCGCTGCTGGAGATCGTCAAGGGCGGGCGCACCGACGACGCGACCCTGGCCACGGCGTTCGCCGTCGGCAAGGAGCTGCGCAAGTCCAGCGTGCTGGTCAAGGACGCCCCGGCGTTCGTGGTCAACCGGCTGCTGACCCGCTTCACCAGCGAGGTCTTCGCCGCGATCGACACCGGCACACCGCTCGACGTCGTGGACACCGCGCTCGACCCGCTCGGCCTGCCGATGCGCCCGATCGCCCTGCTCCAGCTGGTCGGCCCGGCCGTGGCGCACCACGTCGGCGAGACGCTGCACACGGCGTACCCCTCGCGCTTCGCCCTCTCGCCGAACCTGGCGAAGATCGTCGAGGCCGGGCTGCCGCTGATGGTCGACGACGAGATCAACCCCGAGGTGGTTGCGCTGATCGAGGGCGGGTCCGCCCCGCTGACCGGTGACCAGGTGCGGGAGAAGGCGCTCGCCGCGCTCGCCGAGGAGATCCGGATCATGCTGGACGAGGGCGTGGTGGCCGAGGTGCAGGACATCGACCTGTGCATGGTCCTCGGCGCCGGCTGGCCGCTGCACCTGGGCGGTGTCAGCCCCTACCTGGACCGCAGCGGCACGTCGGAGCGCGTGACCGGCAAGCGCTTCCTGCCGCGGGGAGTCGCCAGCCTTCCCGCCTGACCCTCATCGGAAGCCCCCGTGTCCCGCGACACGGGGGCTTTCTTCTCATCTCGGTGGCGCTCGTCCCGATCAGGAAGCCGTGACGCCGCCCCCTGCCCGGCCGTCCCATCACCGGGGCCGCCGCCGGGCCCTTCCCCGCCCGCCCCGCACCTATGTGATCGTGCTGGCCGCGATCCTCGTGCTGGGGCTGGGTGCGGGGGCTGCGCTTCTGCTCGTACGCGGCAGCACCTCCACACCCTCGCCAGCCCCCGCCCCTTCGGCGTCCGCCTCCGCCGATGCCGCCGCCGCGGGTTCTGCCGCCACCGGTGCGAACAAACCGGCCAAAACCGGCGCCGAGACCACCGGCAAGCCGACCAAGACCGGCATCACCGTCCGGCTGCCCGACCAGCTCGGCGGCCGCGCCCAGCTCACCGACCCGGACTACGTCGGCGTCGCGGCGGGCCTCGACATCACGCTCCAGGGCGTCCCCGCCGACGCGGGCACGGTCGGCGGCATCTACGGCTCCCCCGCCAAGGGCGACATCGTCCTCGTCGCGGCCGCCTCCGCCGACCTGGCCGACCCGGCCGGCACCCTCAACACCGCCTTCATCGACGCGGCCGTCGGCGGCCTCCCCCTCACCGGCGTCACCACCGTCGCGGCGGGCCCGCTGGGCGGCGCGGCCAAGTGCGGCAAGGCCGAAGCCGGCGGCGCCAACCTGGTCATGTGCGGCTGGGCGGACGCGAGCAGCACCGGCCGCATCATCTGGTACTTCACCTCGGTCGCCACCGCCCAGGCCGAGTTCGCCGAGCTCCGCGCCGAGATCGAGCAGGCCTGACGGCTCAGGCCGGGATGGTCTTGATCCGGGGGACGGTGGCGGTGCCGGCCGCGACCGGGGTGGTGTCGGCGCCCGGGAGGCTGACCGTGACCTCGAGGCCGCCGCCCTCCTGGGCGACCGCCGACACCGTGCCGCCGTGCGCGTCGCAGACCGCCCGGACGATGGACAGGCCGAGGCCCGAGCCGCGCGAGCCGGTGCGTTCCCAGCCGCCCCGGCGGAACGGCTCGAAGAGGCCCGGGACGTCGCCCGGCTCCACCTCGTAGCCGGTGTTGCCGACCACGAGGCGCGCCTGGCCGTTGACGGTCTCCGTGCGCAGCCAGAGGCGGCCCATCAGGTGGTTGTAGCGGATGGCGTTCTCGATGAGGTTGCCGGCGAGCCGGTCGAGCAGGCTCGGGTCGCCGACCACGCCGGCCGGCTGGAGGTCGGTGGTCACCTCGAGCTTGAGCCGCTCGGCCTCGCGCTTCACGGCGGAGAAGGCGTTGTAGACGCTGGTGGAGAGGTCGGCCGGGACCTTGCGGGCCAGCCGGCGGCCGGACTGGGCCTCGCTGCGGGCCAGCACGAGCAGCGCGTCCACGAGGCCGTTGGCGCGCTCGGAGGCGTTGCGGACGACCTTGGCCATGCGACGATATTCGGCCAGGTCGGCCTCGTCGTCGCTGAGGGTCACGTCGATCTCGGTGCGCATCACGGCCAGGGGGGTACGCAGCTCGTGCGACGCGTTGGCGACGAAACGCTTCTGCGACTCGAAGGCACCCGCGAGCCGGTCCAGCATGGCGTCGAACGTGCGGGCCAGCTCGGCGACCTCGTCGTCGGCCCCGGCGTAGCGGATGCGCTCGTCCAGGGTCTCCTCGCCGAGCCGGCGGGCGGTGGCGGTGACGTGGTGCAGCGGGCGCAGGGCACGGCCGGCCACGGCGTAGGCGCCGGCGATGCCGATGATGCCGATGGCGAAGAGCGCGACCAGGCCCTTGACCAGCAGTTCCTGGGAGGCGCTGGCGACGAGCTGGGTCTGCCAGTCGCGGGCGTCGAGGACCTCGCCGTCGGCGAGCACGACCTGGGTGCCGGGGCGCAGCTCCTCGCCGGGGTGCAGGGCGTCGCCCACCAGCAGCCACGCGAGCAGCACGAGGATCGCCCCGGCGCCCACGAGCAGGATGCCGTTGAGCAGCGTCAGCCGCAGCCGCAGGGTGGGGCGCAGCTTCAACCGCTCGACCTTCGACGCGTACACAGTCATGCAGTTGTCTCCACCACAGGTTCAGGAACTCGGTAACCAGCGCCGACCACCGTCTCGATCAGAGGGGGGTCGCCGATCTTCTTGCGCAGGGTCATGACCGTGACCCGGACGGTGGTGGTGAACGGGTCGGTGTTGGCGTCCCACACCTTCTCGAGCAGCTCCTCGCTGGAGACCACCCCGCCGCGCGCCGCGAGCAGCTCCCGCAGCACACCGAACTCCTTGTTGGTGAGCTCGATCGTCGCGCCGCCACGGGTCACCACCCGCCGCGTCGGGTCGAGCGTCAGGTCGCCGACCGCCAGCACCGGGGGCACCTTGCGGGTGACGCGCCGGCCCAGCGCCTGCACCCGGGCCACCAGCTCCTCGAAGGCGAAGGGCTTCGGTAGGTAGTCGTCAGCGCCCAGCTCCAGACCCTCGACCCGGTCGGCGACGGTGCCGCTGGCGGTGAGCATGAGCACCCGGGCGAGCTGGTCCTCCGACGAGGCCAGCGCCGCGCAGATCTCGTCGCCGTGCATCCCGGGCAGGTCACGGTCGAGGACCACGACGTCGTAGTCGGTGACATAGGCCATCTCGTGACCGGTCAGCCCGTCGTAGGCGACGTCGACAGCCATTCCCTTGCGGCGCAACCCTCGCGCGATCGCATCGCACATGTTGCGCTCGTCTTCCACCACCAGCACGCGCACCGCGGGTCCCTTTCGAGAGTCCAGCCC
>CAKUMG010000299.1 GCA_934667465.1 uncultured Actinoplanes sp.
TTCCATGTGCCCCCGGGCGCGCCGTCACGCACGGTCGATTACCGCGCTGAGCTGCACAGACAGCCCCGGGCTTTTCTACTCAGGACCTTTACTTTCGTCGATGCCAAACATAGATTGCTCTCATTCGACAAAAGTCCTGAGACCCGGCGGCCGGTGCGGCGATTACGCCCCGCAACCCTCGGTGCCCTTGCGCATCGACTGGTGCGCCGCTGCCGTGCGAGCGCGAAACGGAGACGCATGCACGCTGACAACGTTGGCAAGTCCCGGCCCGGGTTCTCCCGGCGTTCCCTGATCGCCACGGGAGCGCTGGGGCTCGCGGTGCCCGCCGCCGGCGCGGCCATCGCGGCGATCCCGGGCGCGCCCGCCCGCGCCGACGGGGCCGTCAAGAAGGTCACCATCTACGCCGAGGCGCTGCCCGGCGGCCTCTACGGCTACGGCTTCGAGCGCGGCAAGGCCACCGTGCCCGGGCCGACGCTGGAGATCTACGAGGGCGACACCCTGGAGATCACCCTGGTCAACACGACCGACCAGCGGCTGTCGATCCACCCGCACGGCGTCGACTACAGCACCGAGTCGGACGGCTCGCCGTTCAACGACTCCTTCAACGCCCCCGGGCAGACCCGCACCTACACCTGGCGCAGCCGGGAGATGAGCGCGGCCACCGGGCGGCGCTTCATGCCGGGCAGCGCCGGCTACTGGCACTACCACGACCACGCGATGGGCACCGAGCACGGCACCCTCGGCGTGGCGCGCGGGCTCTACGGCGCGCTGATCGTGCGGCGGCGCGGCGACATCCTGCCCGACAAGCAGTTCACCGTGGTCTTCCACGACTCGCAGATCAACAACCGGTCCGCGCCCAACACCCCGATGTTCCAGGCCAACCTCGGCGAGCGCGTCGAGTGGGTCGCGATCGGGCACGGCAACCTGTTCCACACGTTCCACCTGCACGCGCACCGCTGGGCGGACAACCGCACCGGCATGCTCGAGGGCCCCGCCGATCCCAGCATCACGATCGACAACAAGGACCTCAACCCGGGCAGCTCGTTCGGCTTCCAGGTGCTGGCCGGCGAGGGCGTCGGCCCCGGCGCCTGGATGTACCACTGCCACGTGCAGAACCACTCCGACGCCGGGATGGCCGGCGTCTTCCTGGTCCGCAACGCCGACGGCACCATGCCGCCCGGCGCCCAGGCGGCCATCGACCGGTTCATGGGCCACGCCCACACCGCCGCGCACCCCGCCACCGCTCACGACGCCCACTCCGCCACCACCCCCGCAGGAGGACAGCCGGAATGAGACGAAGAATAGCCGCGCTCGCGGCGCCGGCGCTGGTCGCCGGCCTGTTGTCGGTGCCGGCGGTCTCGGCCGCCCCCGGCGTCCTGGTGTTCCACGGGCCCGCGGACCAGCAGCAGGACCCGGTCGCCGCGGCCGCCGACGCCATCGAGGACCTCGGCGCCGACCAGGACGTCACGGTCACCACCAGCGGCGACCCGGCCGTGTTCAGCGCCGCGTCGCTCGCGCGCTTCCGCGCCGTGGTGTTCCTGTCCGCCCAGGGCGCCGCCCTGAACCGTGAGCAGGAGAGCGCGCTGCAGGGCTACGTGAAGGCCGGCGGCGGCTTCGTTGGCATCGGCGACGCGGCCAAGGCGCAGCTCGACTCGACGTGGTTCACCGGGCTGATCGGCACCCGCCCGGCCGGCGCGATCCCGAACGCCGAGCCCGTCGCACGGGTCACCGCCAGCGGCGAGAACCCGCCCAACGAGACCGCCGCGAAGCTGATCGACGGCGACGCGAACACCAAGTGGCTGGTCCGCACCCCGACCGGCACGGCCACGTTCGAGCTGGCCGCCGCGAAGGCCGTCACCGGCTACGCGCTCACCTCGGCCAACGACTTCCCCGGCCGCGACCCGAAGGACTGGACCCTGCAGGGCTCCGCCGACGGGCAGGCCTGGACCGACGTGGACCGCCGCACGGCACAGACGTTCCCGGAGCGCTTCCAGACCCGCCGCTTCGACCTGGCCACCCCGGCGACGTACAAGTTCTTCCGGCTGAACATCACCGCCAACAGCGGCGAGCCGCTCATCCAGCTCGCTGACCTGCGGCTCTTCACCGGCGCCAGCACCACTCCCCCGCCGCCCGGCGTCAACCGGGCCGTCGTCAACGTGCTCGACCGGCAGCACCCGGCCACCAAGGACCTGCCGCTCAACGTCACCCGGTCGGACCGCTGGTACAACTGGGACCCGAACCCGATCGGCACCGTGCACACGGTCGCGCAGGTCGAGGAGCGGCACTACGACCCGGGCCCGGGCGCCAACGGCGCGTTCCACCCGGTCTCCTGGTGCCGCGACTACGAGGGCGGGCGGTCCTTCTACACCGGCATGGGCCACACCGCCGCGAGCTACGGCGAGGCCGCGTTCCGCCGGCACCTGTCCGGCGCGCTCGGCTGGGCCGCCGGCCTGGTCCGCGGCGACTGCCAGGCCACGATCGCCGCGAACTACAAGACCGAGCGGATCACCGCCGCGAACCAGAGCGGGCAACTCGACCAGATCGGCGAGCCGCACGGCCTCACCGTCGCCCCGGGCGGCACGATCTTCTACGTCGGCAAGGGCGCCTGCCCGAGCGGGCCGATCGTGGACTGGTCCAACCCGGACGTCGGCCTCGGCTGCGGCACGATCCACGCGTACGACCCTCGCTCGAAGCAGGTCAAACTCTTGACCACGCTCGAGGTGATGGGCAACCGGGGCAGCGGCTCCGAGCTCGTCAAGAACGAGGAGGGCCTGCTCGGCATCGTCGCGGACCCGAAGTTCGCCGACAACGGGTGGATCTACGTCTACTGGATGCCGCACGAGTCGATCGACCGGGAGAAGCGGACCGGTGAGCGGACCATCAGCCGGTTCACCTACGCCAACGGCACGATCGACCAGGGCACGCGCAAAGATCTGTTGAAGTTCGAGGTCCAGATCCACAGCTGCTGCCACGCCGGCGGGGGCATGGCCTTCGACGACAAGGGCAACCTGTACGTGGGCTCGGGCGACAACAACTCGTCGGAGGGCTCGCAGGGTTACTCCGGCAACAACTGGACCCAGGAGTACGCCGGCATCTCGTTCCAGGACGCGCGCCGGACGTCGGGCAACACCAACGACCTCGCCGGCAAGATCATCCGGATCCACCCGGAGGCCGACGGCACGTACACGATCCCCGCGGGCAACCTCTTCCCGCCGGGCACCGCCAAGACCCGCCCCGAGATCTACGTGATGGGCGTGCGCAACATCGCGCGCCTGCAGATCGACGAGGAGCGGCAGTGGCTGACGGCCGGCTGGGTCGGCCCGGACGCCACCAACCCGAGCCCGGAGCTCGGCCCGGCGAAGTACGAGACGGCCACGATCATCACGTCCGCGGGCAACCAGGGCTGGCCGTACTGCATGGGCAACCGGCAGCCGTACCGCGACCGCAGCAGCACCGACGCGACCCAGCTCACCGGCTGGTACGACTGCGACAACCTGAAGAACGAGTCGCCGCGCAACACCGGCCTGGTGGACATCCCGCCGGCCCGCGACAACATGATCTGGTACTCGCCCGGCGGCGGCGGACCGGTGTTCCCGGACCGTGCCGACGGCAGCGGCCTCCCGACCTACAACGCGGCCGACGCCACGTACACGCAGCCCTATCTCCGCGGTGGCGGCCAGGCCGTCATGTCGGGCCCGACCTACCACCGGGACCGCGTCGACACCTCCAGCGGCGTGGCGTGGCCGGTCTACTGGGACGACAAGTGGTTCCTCGGCGACCAGTCGAACGCGAACAACCGGGTGGCGGTCACCGTCGACCCGGCCGGCGTCCCGGCGCAGTCCCCGCCGCCGTTCGCGGAGTCGCTGCGGGCCATCATCCCGGCCGGCTCCGGCGACCGCCTGCAGTCCTGGATGGACGCGAAGTTCGGTGCCGACGGCGCGCTCTACCTGCTCGACTACGGCGGCGGCTTCTTCAGCCTCAGCCCGGCGCAGAAGCTGCTCAAGGTCAGCTACACCGGCGGTGCGGCCACCCCGGCACCGGCGGCGACCTCGGTCGCGGTGCAGAACAAGCCGCTGACGTACGCGTTCACGGGCTCGCGGTCGGGCGGCGTCAGCTGGCGCTGGGAGTTCGGCGACGGGTCCTCCTCGACGCTCGCGGACCCGGTGCACACGTACGCTCGAACTGGTACCTACACCGCGCGGCTGACCGTCACGTACGCCGACGGCACAACCTCGACGGTGACGACGACCGTGACCGTGGGCTGTGCCGTGCCGGACGCCCGTTCCACCGTCTTCCTCGGTGACACGGACACCGGCGTGGCCAACAAGGCTCTTGGTGGCGGCTGCACGCTCAACGACCTCATCGACGACGAGAGCGCATGGGCCTCGCACGACGCGTTCGTGCGGCACGTCGACGCGGTCGTCACTGCCGCGGGGCTCTCTCCGCGGGACTCCGGGGCGCTGACCCGCGCCGCGGCGGCCTCGCCGATCGGCAACCCGGGCCACAAGGGCTACGAGCCGCTGTTCGACGGCACCGCCCAGTCGCTGCTCGGCTGGGAACAGGCGCCGTCCGGATCGTTCGGCATCCAGCCGGACGGGACGCTGCGCTCCGCCGGCGGGCTCGGCATGCTGTGGCACACCAAGGAACTGGGCGACTTCTCGCTGAAGCTGCAGTTCCGCGACGTCGCCCCGGGCACCACGCGCGCCAACAGCGGCGTGTTCGTGCGGTTCCCCGACCCGCGGACCCCGGTCGCCCAGCGGCCGGAGTGCGGGAGGACCGGATCCGCGGCCACGTCGCAGGCCTGGGTGGCGATCTACTGCGGCCACGAGATCCAGATCTACGACGGCGAGACCGGCGAGCCGCAGAAGACCGGCTCGGTCTACAACTTCGACCCGCAGCCGCTGTCCGCGGCGCGGCCCACCGCCAAGAACGTGTGGAACGACTACGAGATCCGCGCGGTCGGCCAGCGCTACACGATCATCCGGAACGGAGTCGTCATCAACGAGTTCGACAACACGCCCGGCAAGCAGTCCTCGCGCGCCGGTGACCCGCCGACCGACCTGCGGCAGTTCCTGCGCGGGCACATCGGCCTGCAGAACCACGGCGACGCGGACGTCATGGACTTCCGCAACATCCGGGTGCGTGCGCTGTGAAACGGTTCCTGGGCTTCATCTTCGCGCTGACCCTGACCCTGGGGCTCTTCGCGACGCCCGCCTCGGCCGCGCAGACCCTGACGTGGACGGCGGACGACGACGTCACCCGCTACAAGACGGCGCCCGCCACCGCGGTCGCCGGCGTCACCACCGTGGTGTGGGAGAACAGCACGGCCACCGGCAACACGACGGGCATGCCGCACACGCTGACGTTCGACACCAGCACGCCCGGCTACAACCACGACGTCACGCTCAACATCCTGGCGAACCCGTTCGACGTGAACAACGGCCGGCATACGGCCACGATCACGCTGACGCCGGGCCGGTACCGCTACTACTGCACGATCCCCGGCCACGCCACGATGACCGGCGAGCTCGTCGTCACCGAGGGCGAGGAGCCACCGGCGGACACGACCGCGCCGGTGGTCACGGCGACCGTCACCGGTGACGGGACCGCGTCGGCGTCGGTGGCGCTGGCCGCGACCGACGCCGGTTCCGGGGTCGCGTCGATCGAGTACCAGCTCGACGGCGGCGCGTGGACCCGGTACACCGCGGCCGTCGCCGTCACGGCGGCGGGCGAGCACACGGTCCGGTACCGGGCCACGGACAACGCGGGCAACACCTCCGAGGTGGGGTCGCGGACGTTCACGGTCACGTCCGCGCCGCCCGGGGACCGGACCCCGCCGACGGTCACCACGAGCGTCGCCGGGGACGGCACCGCCTCGGCGACCGTCACCGTCACGGCCACCGACGCCGACTCCGGGGTCGCGTCGGTGGAGTACCAGCTCGACGGGGGCGCGTGGACGGCGTACACGGCGCCGGTCGTCGTCACGGCCGCCGGGATGCACATGCTGCACGCCCGGGCCACGGACAACGCGGGCAACGTGTCCACGGTCGCGATGGCGCACTTCACCGTCGCCGCCCCGGAACCGTCCGACACCACGCCGCCGACCGTCACGGCCACGGTGGCCGGGACGCAGGACGGCGCGGGTGCGTACGTAGGGCGGGCCACGGTGACGCTCACGGCGACCGATGCCGGCTCGGGGGTCCGCAGCGTCGAGTATGCGCTGGGAACGGGCGCTTGGACCGCGTACACGTCACCGGTTGTCATCACCGCGCCGGGGGCGCACACCGTGCGCTATCGCGCCACCGACACGGCGGGCAATGTGGCCGCCGTACAGACAGTGACCTTGACCGTGGTGGCGCCCGCGCCCGGTGACTGCTCCGACTCCGACACCCGCCCGACCGTGTTCATCGACGGCGCCGACACCGGCGTCCGGAACACCGTCACCGCCAACGGCTGCACCGTCGCCGACCTGATCGACGAGGACGCCGGCTACCCCACCCACGACGCGTTCGTCCGCCACGTCCGCACGGTGACCGCCGCCCTGGTCGCCGCGGGCACCCTCACCCACCGCGACGCCGGCATCCTGGTCCGCGCGGCCGCCCGCTCATGATGACCATCCCGTTTAGGAGCCGCACCATGCGCCGTACCGTCCGACTGGCCGCCGTGACCGCCGCGGCCCTCACCGCCGGGGTGCTGATCAACGCGCCCAGCGCCAGCGCCGACCTGGTCACCTACTGCGTCGGCACGGGCGGCGCCGTGCGCCTCACGGGCTCGGGCCTGGGCTGCCCCACATGGCCGCGGTGCACCGACGAGTCGTTCGTCCCGCACTCGGCCCTCGGCGCGCACGGCGTCATCGAGTTCGGCAACCGGCTGCTGACCTACGTCCTGATCGCGGTCGCCGTGGCCACCTGGTT
>CAKUMG010000300.1 GCA_934667465.1 uncultured Actinoplanes sp.
TCGCCACGCTGGGCCACGTCTCCAACTTCTACGTCGCCGAGCCGACCGTCGCGCTCGCCGAGCTGCTGCTCGCCCTGGCCGGCCGCCCCGGCAAGGTCATCTTCAGCAACTCGGGCGCCGAGGCGAACGAGGCCGCTTTCAAGCTGTCCCGGCTCACCGGCGGCACCCACGTCGTGGCCACGGACGGCGGGTTCCACGGCCGGACCATGGGCGCGCTCGCGCTGACCGGCCAGCCCGCCAAGCAGGACCCGTTCCGGCCGCTGCCGGGCGAGGTCACCCATGTCCCGTACGGCGATGTCGAGGCCCTGCGCAGCGCCGTGACCCCCGAGACGGCCATGGTCATCCTCGAGCCCATCCAGGGTGAGATGGGTGTCGTGGTGCCACCGGCCGGCTACCTCACCGCGGCGCGCGAGATCTGCACCGCGACCGGCGCGCTGCTGGTGCTCGACGAGATCCAGACCGGCATCGGACGCACCGGCCACTGGTTCCACCACCAGGCGGAGGGCGTCGAACCCGACGTCATCACGCTGGCCAAGGGTCTCGGCGGCGGGCTGCCGCTCGGCGCCGCGCTGGCGTTCGGGCCCGCGGCCGACCTGTTCACGCCCGGCTCGCACGGCAGCACGTTCGCCGGCAACCCGATCAGCTGCGCGGCCGGCCTCGCCGTGATCCGCACGATCGCGGGGGAGGGGCTGCTCGACCACGTCAAGCGGGTCGGCGAGCTGATCCGCCGCGGCGTCGAGGGCCTCGGCCACCCGGCGGTCGCCGGGGTGCGCGGTGCGGGCCTGCTGCTGGGCATCGCGCTCACCGAGCCGATCGCCAAGGAGCTCGCCGCGAAGCTGACCGACGCCGGCTTCCTCGTCAACCCGGTCCAGCCCGACGTGATCCGGGTGGCACCGCCCCTCATTCTCAGTACCGAGCAGGCCGAGGCTTTCCTGGCCGCGTTCCAGGAGGTACTCCCGTGACGATCCGGCACTTCCTCCGCGACGACGACCTGAGCCCCGCCGAGCAGGAGACGGTGCTCGAGCTGGCCGCCGCGATGAAGAGCGACCGCTTCCGCTACCGGCCGCTCGAGGGCCCGCAGTCGGTCGCCGTGTTCTTCGACAAGGCCAGCCTGCGCACCCGGCTGTCGTTCGAGGCCGGCATCGCCGAGCTGGGCGGCAACCCGATCATCGTGGACACCCAGGCCACCCACTTCGGCCGCGGGGAGTCGCTGCAGGACGCCGGCCGGGTCGTCTCCCGCTACGCCGCCGCGATGGTGTTCCGCACCAGCGGCGACGAGCGCCTCGCCGAGCTGGCGCAGGACGTCCGCGTACCGGTGATCAACGCCCTGACCGACGGTTTCCACCCCTGCCAGCTCCTGGCCGACCTGCAGACGATCCGCGAGCGGCTGGGCCACACCGCCGGTCGCACCCTCACCTATCTGGGTGACGGCGCGAACAACATGGCCCACTCGTACCTCTTGGCCGGCGCGACCGCGGGTATGAACGTCCGGGTGGCCGCCCCCGAAGGTTTCGACCCCGACCCCGCCGTGGTGGCGCGGGCCGCGGAGATCGCCGCGACCACGGGCGGATCCGTGCAGGTCCTGCGGCATCCGCACGAGGCCGCGAAGGGCGCGGACGTGCTCGCCACGGACGCGTGGACCTCGATGGGGCAGGAGGACGACGGCAAGGACCGGCGTACGCCGTTCTGGCCGTACCAGATCAGCGAGGAACTCCTCGGCGAGGCGGCGGAGGGTGCCATCGTGCTGCACTGCCTGCCCGCGCACCGCGGCGAGGAGATCACCGACGGGGTGCTCGACGGCCCGCAGAGCGCGGTCTTCGACCAGGCCGAGAACCGCCTGCACGCCCAGAAGGCCCTGCTCGCCTGGCTCTTGCAGATCAACGGCGCATGACGGGCCCGGGGACACGTGCCGCCCGGCACGCGCGCATCGTCGACCTGATCCGGGACAAGGCCGTCCGGTCGCAGACGGAGCTCGCCGAGCTCCTCGCGCTCGACGGTGTCCAGGTGACCCAGGCGACGCTGTCGCGCGACCTGGAGGAGCTGCGCGCGGTCAAGACCGGCGGCGTGTACGTGATCCCCGAGGACGGCCTGCGCCCCCTGCGCCCGGCCGAGCAGGCGCCCGCCCGGCTCGTCCGGCTGCTGCGCGAGCTGCTCAACTCCGTCGACGTCAGCGGCAACCTGGTGGTGCTGCGCGTGCCACCGGGTGCCGCGCAGTTCCTGGCCAGCGCGCTCGACCGCTCCGGGCTGCCGGACGTGGTCGGCACGATCGCCGGCGACGACACCATCCTGGTCGTGGCGCGCGAGCCCGCGACCGACACCGGCTCCGGCGCCCGCCTCGCCGACAAACTGACGGCCTGGAGCCGTACGGACAATGAAGGGACCCTGCCGTGATCGCGCAGCAGCCCGCCGTGGAGGCGTTCTTCCCGGGCTTCACGAGCAACATGAAGAAGCTGCAGGATCGCGGGGTCGAGTTCTACCTCGCCTCCAACGACACGCTGCGCCCGCACCTGAACGAGGCGCCGTACGGGCACAAGCTCAACTGGCTCGACTTCACCGAGACCACCGGCACCAAGGGCTGGGACACCGGCGAGTTCCTCAACCTGTTCAACGTGATCAACGGCATCGCGTTCGGCGACCGGGGCATCCCGATGCCGCAGTGGGTGATGGTCGACCTGATCCTGATGCCGTCGGCGGCCGTCATCGCGGCGCTGCCCCAGTCGTTGTTCACCGAGACGCTGGAGACCAGCGCGTTCGACGACGAGACGAAGAAGCACCTGCGCGCTGTGTTCGAGAAGGCCAAGGCCAGCGACTACACCGGGCCCATCCCGATCGGCGGCTACTGCGCGGCGCCGAGCGCGGCCCCGGGCACGTGGGTCGGCTGGTCGCTGTGGTCGGTGATGACCAACGTGGGCCTGGGCCGCGCGCTCAAGGCCCTGGCGCTCAGCGTCTACCAGGCGCGCAAGCTCGACGGCGTCACCCAGTGGGACAACACGGCGCTGCGGGTGCACACCCAGTTCGGCCGGCTGCAGATCCTCGTCGCCACGGTGAAGTTCCACACCGCCCCCGGCTCGTTCGTCTACGAGAACGACTTCACCCAGGGCGTCGACACCGGCGTGCCCGAGCCGTCGTTCCTGCTCGACCCGTTCGACTACGAGCGGCAGGCCGCGATGCAGAAGGCCATCGAGGCCCGCGAGAATCGCTACTACGTGCTCGCCCCCGGCCACTTGATCAAGGACGGGACCACGTACGTGCCGATCCTCGAACTGCCTTACGAAGAAGGAAACTGATGTCCAAGCGCAAGATCGTCCTCGCCTTCTCCGGCGGCCTCGACACGTCGTACGCCCTGGTCTCCCTGCGCGAACAGGGCTGGGAGGTGCTCACCGCCAACGTCGACACCGGCGGCCTGCACAGCGGCGAGGCCGACGTGGTCCGCAAGCGCGCGGAGGAGCTGGGCGCGGCCGAGCACTTCGTCATCGACGCCCGCGAGGAGCTCTACGAGCGCGTCATCACGTACGCGGTCAAGGCGAACTACCTGCGCAACGGCGCCTACCCGTCGTGCGTCGGCGCCGAGCGGCTCGTGCAGGCGGAGAAGGTCGTCGGGGCGGCGCTCGAGCACGGTGCCGACGCGGTGGCGCACGGCTCGACCGGTGCCGGCGCGGACCACGTGCGCTACGACTCGGTGATCCGCGCGCTCGCCCCGCAGATGGAGATCATCACGCCGATCCGCGACGAGCGGCTCACCCGCGAGTTCGAGCGCGACTTCCTGCTGCAGCACGGCTTCCACACGCCGGACAAGGTCACGACCTACTCGATCAACGAGGGTCTGATCGGCACCTCGATCGGCGGCAAGGAGACCTACGGCTCCTGGGACTACCTCCCCGAGGACGCCTGGACCTACACAGCGTCGATCGACGACGCCCCCGCTTCCGGCGTCGAGCTGATCCTGGCGTTCGAGAAGGGCGAGGTCGTCTCGGCTCGGACTCCGGACGGCAAGGACATCGACGGTACGGGCGCCGGCGCGCCCAACTACGCCATCCTGCGCTCGCTCAACACCCTGGCCGCCTCGCACGGCGTCGGCCGCGGCATCCACATGGGCTCGACGATGGTCGGGAACCTGGCCCGCGTCGGCTTCGAGGCGCCCGGCATGCTCACGCTGATCGCCGCGCACCGCGAGCTGGAGAAGCTGGTGCTGAGCAACCGCCAGCAGGCCGCCAAGCTGCAGCTGGGCAACACCTACGGCGACCTGCTGCACGAGGCGGTCTACTACGACCCGATCCTCGACGACTTCCGCGCGTTCCTGGACTCCAGCCAGCAGCGCGTCACCGGCGAGGTCCGGGTCAAGCTGGTCAAGGGCAACATCGTCCCGCTGGGCAGCCGCAGCCCCTACAGCCTGCTCGACGCGGCCACTCGCTCGGGCGTGGTCTACGGTTACGGCTCGTCGCTGTGGACCGGCGAGCAGGCCCGGGCCTTCGCGCACATGTACGCGATCCCGGGCGCGATCGCCAAGACGGCCGGCGAGCCGCAGGACTCCTGACTTGGCGCCGCACTGCGCCCGTCGTTGTCGGGGGCGCCGTTTTCCGGACGGGCGCTCTTTCCCGGCCGGAAAACGGTGACGCCGACAACGGCCGTCCGGGGCGCAGTGCCCGCCGAGCGGAGCGAGGCCAAACAGCTCAGCTCAGCTCAGCCAGGCGGCCAGCACCCGCTCGCACTCGCGGATCTCGGCCACCGGCACGTGCTCCTCGTCGGTGTGCGCCAGCAGCGGGTCGCCCGGCGCGTAGTTGACCGCCGGGATGCCGAGCTCCGCGAAGCGCGCGACGTCGGTCCAGCCGTACTTCGCGGCGGGTTCCTTGCCCACGACGGCGAGGAACTCCGCCGCGGCCGGCTGGTCCAGCCCGGGCCGTGCGCCCGGCGCCTGGTCGCGGATCTCCAGCTCGTAGCCGGCGAAGACCTCGCGCAGGTAGGCGTAGGCCTCGTCGACGCTGCGGTCCGGCGCGAACCGGTGGTTGATGTCGATCACGCACTCGTCGGGGATCACGTTGCCCGCGACACCGCCCTGGATGTGCACGGCGTTGAGGCCCTCGTGGTACTGCAGGCCGTCGACCACGGGCTTGCGCGGCTCGTACGCGTTGAGGATGGCCAGGATCGGGGCGGCGGCATGGATGGCGTTGACGCCGCGCCACGAGCGGGCGGTGTGTGCGCGCTTGCCCGTCAGGGTGATCCGCACCCGCATCGTGCCCTGGCAGCCGCCCTCGACGGCGGCGTTGGACGGCTCGCCGAGGATGGCGAAGTCGCCGGCCAGCCACTCGGGGTGGTTGCGCACGAGCCGGCCGAGCCCGTTCTTGACCGACGCGACCTCCTCGTTGTCGTAGAACACGAAGGTGAGATCGTGCTTGGGTGCGGGGACGGTCGCGGCGATCCGCAGCTGGGTGGCCAGGCCGGCCTTCATGTCGCAGGTGCCGCGCCCGTGCAGCAGCTCGGCGTCGCCCTCGCCGGTGGTCCAGGTGGGCAGATTGTCCTTGATCGGTACGGTGTCGAGGTGCCCGGCGAGCACGATGCGCTTCTCCCGGCCGAGGCTGGTGCGGGCGACGATCGCGTCGCCGTCGCGCAGCACCTCGAGGTGACCCAGCTTGCGCAGCGCGGCCTCGACGGCGTCCGCGATCGCGGCCTCCCCGCCGGAGACCGAGGGGATGTCGCAGAGCGCGCGGGTCAATGAGACAACATCATCATGCAGGTCGAGCGTCATGGGAAGGACCCTACTTGTGGGGTCCGACAGTTATGCGAAGGAGTGAGGCAGTGCCGGAAACCGAAGGTCCGACCAGGCTGTGGGGTGCCCGGTTCGCCGGTGGACCGGCCGACGCGCTGGCGCGGCTGAGCGTCAGCGTGCACTTCGACTGGCGGCTGGCCCCGTACGACATCGCCGCGTCCCGGGCGCACGCCCGCGTCCTGGCCGCCGCGGGCCTGCTCGACCCGGACGAGCTCGGCCGGATGCTGGCCGCCCTCGACGACCTCGAGTCGGCGTGCGCGGCGGGCGAGTTCCGCCCGACGATCGAGGACGAGGACGTGCACACCGCCCTCGAGCGCGGCCTGCTCGAGCGGCTCGGCGCGCTCGGCGGCAAGCTGCGGGCCGGCCGCTCGCGCAACGACCAGGTCGCCACCGACCTGCGGCTGTACCTGCGCGACCACGCCCGCGGCGTGGCCGCCGCGCTGGTCGAGCTCGCCGACGCGCTGATGGAGCAGGCCGGCCGGCACATCGACACCCCGGCGCCGGGCCTGACCCACGTGCAGCACGCCCAGCCGGTCAGCTTCGGCCACTGGCTGCTCGCCCACGTCCAGCCGCTGCTGCGCGACCTCGAGCGGCTGCGCGACTGGGACAAGCGCGCGGCGATCTCCCCGCTCGGCTCGGGCGCCCTGGCCGGCTCGTCGCTGCCGCTCGACCCGGTCGCGGTCGCCAAGGAGCTCGGCTTCGACGCGCCCGTGCAGAACTCCATGGACGGCGTCGCCGACCGTGACTTCGTTGCCGAGTTCCTGTTCGTCACCGGCCTGATCGGCGTGCACCTCTCCCGCCTCGGCGAGGAGGTCGTGCTCTGGACCTCCACCGAGTTCGGCTGGGTCATCCTCGACGACGCCTTCGCCACCGGCTCGTCGATCATGCCGCAGAAGAAGAACGCGGACATCGCCGAGCTGGCCCGCGGCAAGGCCGGGCGCCTGATCGGCGGGCTGGTCGCGGTGCTGACGATGCTCAAGGGCCTGCCGCTGACCTACGACCGGGACATGCAGGAGGACAAGGAGCCGGCGTTCGACGCGGTCGACACGCTGGAGCTGCTGCTGCCCGCCCTCGCGGGGATGATCTCGACCATGACCGTACGGGTGGACCGCCTGGCCGCCGCGGCGCCGGTCGGCTTCTCCCTG
>CAKUMG010000301.1 GCA_934667465.1 uncultured Actinoplanes sp.
GGTCGACATGGTGCTCGCGATGGCCGGGCGCACGTCGTGGAACCTCGCGAACGTGCTGGTCGCGCTCGCCGTGACGATCACCCTCGACGTGCTGCTCATCCCCCGCCTCGGCGCGCTCGGCGCGGCGATCGGCCTCGCCTGCGCGATGGTCGTCAACAACCTGCTGCCCCTGATCCAGGTCGGCCGGTCGGCGGGGCTGCACCCGTTCGGGCCGGGCACCCTCGCCGCCGGGGCGCTGGCAGCCGGCTGCTTCGGCGTCCTGCCCCGCCTCGTGACCGCGACGACCGGCACCGGAGCCGGTGGGCTCGCGCTCGCCGGCGGCGTGGCCACCGCCGCGTACGTGATCGGCGCCTGGCTGTTCCGCGGCACCCTCGCGCTCGACGCTTTCAAGCCCCGCAAGCTCATCTCAAGGAGGACCGGTTGACCACCGATTACACGAAGGTGTTCCAGGACGCCGACGCGGTCTCGAAGTACGAGCACGTCACCTACGCGCCGGACAGCTACGCCTCGCGGATCAACGAGCGGCAGCGCGACTACCTGCGCCGGCTCGTGCAGCGCGAGTTCGGCCTGCACCAGCCCGCCCAGCACGACTTCGCCTGCGGCACCGGGCGCGCGATCCGGACCCTGCACGGCCTGGTCCGGGAGGCGCACGGCTACGACACCTCGGCCGAGATGATGGCGAAGGCCGACGAGGTCGGCTCGCGGGCGCAGTGGCACCAGATCCCCGCGGACGGGCCGGTCCCCGAGCCGGTCCCGGCCGGGCACCCGGCGATCGTCACGATGTTCCGGCTGCTGCTCAATGTGGACGAGGCCGTACGCGACCGGGCCATCGCGTTCGCCGCGAAGGTGCTGCCGACGCCGGACGCGGGCCTGCTGGTCGTGGAGAACCACGGCAACGCCGGCTCGCTGCGCCACCTGCGGGCCCGGCGGCACGACGGCAAGCGGTGGTTCGCCGAGCTGTCGCACGCCGAGGTCGAGGCCCTGCTGGACCGGCACGGCTTCGAGATCGTCGAGCGGACCGGCTTCTCGCTGTTCCCCGAGGCGCTGAGCCGCGACCCCCTGGCCCGGGCGGCGGACACCGCGGCCCGCGCGCTGCCGGGCACCGACGGGCTCGCGGTCAACGTCCTCTACACGGCCCGGCGGAAGAAGTAACCGCCGTGCGCCGCGCAGTCGCCCTGGCGACCGTGCTCGTGCTCGCGCTCGCCGGCTGCACCTCGCACCGGCGGGCCGAGCCCGAGCCGGAGCCCTCCCCCGACCTCGACGGCCCGCCGCCCGCGATCGCGGTCAACCCGGGCCCGTTCGAGGCCGGCCCGTTCGAGGCGCCGTCGACCGGCGCGTACCTCGGCGCGTGGATCAAGCCCGAGTTCCTCACCCACGCGGGCCGGGTCGAGGCGGTGGACACGCTGCAGGAGGACCTCGACCGGCGGCTGGACATCGTCAACACGTACCGGCGGTTCGACCAGCTCGTCGGCACCGAGTCCGACGCGGAGCTGCTCGACCGCGGCGCGACGCTGATGGTCAGCTGGGCCACCGGGGACAACCGCTCGATCCTCGCCGGCGAGCACGACCGGCTGATCCGCAAGCAGGCGCGGGCGATCCGCAAGGTCCGTGACCCGGTGCTGCTGCGGATCCGGTGGGAGATGGACCGCCCCAACCTGCGGGCCACCATGTGGTCGGGCGAGGACTACGTCGCCGCGTACCGGCGGATCCGCGACATCTTCGCCCAGGAGCGCGTCAAGAACGTCTCGTGGGTGTGGTGCCCGACGGCCGAGGGGTTCGTGCGCGGCGACGCGCCCGCGTTCTATCCCGGCGACGACGTCGTCGACTGGACCTGCGTGGACGTCTATGCCGGGAACCGGTTCCAGCCGATCGGTCACCTGATGGGCGACTATCTGCGCTGGGCGGCCCAGCGTCCGAAACCGATCATCATCGGCGAGTTCGGGGTCGCCAAGGCGTGGGGCTCGGCGGGCCGGGCGGCCTGGCTGCGCGACGCGCAGCGCACGTTCAAGGCGAACCCGCAGATCAAGGCGGTCGTCTACTTCGAGTCCGATCCGGAGGGCAACGGCCCGAAGCAGCAGTTCCAGCTCACCGGCGACCGTGCCGCCTTCCGCGCCTTCGCATCGCTGACGAGAGATCCCTACTTCAATCCCTGAAAGGTGGCCCGGCTCGCCTGAGCCGGGCCACCTTGTCACTAGCGCCGGGTCGCCTGGGCCAGGAGCTTGAGCGCGTACGGCGCATCGTGCTTCAGATAACGCCCGGCGAGCCGCCGCGGCTCCGTGCCCAGGCGGTGCGCCCACTCGAGGCCGCTGCGCTGCATCCAGCGGGGCGCGCGCCCGACGTCGCCGGCGACGAAGTTGACCGCGGCACCGCAGCCGATGAACCACGTGCCCGGCAGCCGCGGGAGCAGCCGGTCGATCACGAGCTCCTGCTTGGGGAACCCGAGCCCGACGAAGACCAGATCGGGCGCGGCGGCGGTCACGTCGCGGAGCAGTTGCTCGTACGCCGCCTCGTCGCGCTCGAAGCCGTAGGGCGGGCACACCGACCCGGCGACCCGCAGGCCGGAGCACGCCGCGGCGAGGCGACCCGCCGCGCGTACGGCGCCGTCCGCGCAGTCCTCCGTGGCGGGCATCCCCCCGATCACGAAGATCGAGCGGCCGTCGCGGCCCAGCCCCGCGGAGAGTGACCGGATCAGGCTGCTGCCCGCCACCCGCTCGGGTAGCGGCGTGCCGCTCAGCCGGCTCGCCCAGACCAGCGGCATGCCGTCCGCGACGACCAGATCGGCCCGGTCCAGGTACGCCCGGACGGCCGGCTCGGTCTGCGCCTGCCGCAGGATGTCGATGTTCGGGGTGACGATCCGCCCGCCCCGGCCCGCGGCGAGCTCCTCCCGGACCCGCGCCACCACCTCGTCCTCGGTGACCGGATCGAACCCGGTGCCGTCGAGCTGCACGCGGGCGAACGCGTCGATGACCACTTCACGCCTCCTTCGGCATTGTTCGCTCGTTATAGGAGCGAAACGAGCGAAGGTGGACCAAAGTGGCACGCGTTTTATATCTGGGCGGATTAGGACGAAGCGGAACAACGCTCGTCGAGCGCCTCCTCGGCGAGCTGCCCGGTGTGTGCGCGCTCGGCGAGATCGTCCACCTGTGGCAGCGCGACATCCGCGACAACGAGCGCTGCGGCTGCGGCGCGCCGTTCGGCGCGTGCACGTTCTGGCGCCGAGTGGGCGAGCTCGCGTTCCGCGGGTGGACCAACGTCGACGTCGACCGCGTCCACGCGCTGCGCGACACGGTCGAGCGCACCCGCTTCATCCCCCGGCTCGCCGCCGACCGGCTCCCGGCCGGCCAGCTCGCCGCGGTCCGCGAGTACGCCGGCTTCTACTCCCGCGTCTATGCCGCCGCCGCCGAGGTCTCCGGTGCCGCGGTGGTCGTCGACTCCTCCAAGCACAGCGCGCTCGCGCACGTGCTGCGCTGGGCCGGGGACCTCGACCTGCGCGTGGTGCACGTGGTGCGGGACGCCCGCGGGGTCGCGTACTCGTGGACCAAGACCGTCGCCCGGCCGGAGACGGACGGCGCCGACGAGATGACGCGCTACTCCCCGAGCCGCTCGGCCCTGCTCTGGAACGCCCACAACGCGGCGTTCGGACTGCTCGCGCGGCGCGGCGTCCCGGTGCGCCGGATCCGCTACGAGCAGTTCCTCGCCGATCCCCGCGCCGCGCTGCGGGAGCTGGCCGGCTTCGCCGGGGTGTCCGCGGGCGACCTCGGGTTCCTCGGCGACGGCCACGCGGACCTGGGGGTCGGCCACAGCGCCGCGGGCAACCCGATGCGCTTCACCGTCGGCCGGCTGCCCCTGCGGCGCGACGACGCCTGGCAGCGCGCCCTGCCGGGAGGTCAGCGGCGGCTCGTCGGGACGATGTGCGCGCCGCTGCTCCGTGCGTACGGATATCCGCTCAACCCTTAGTGAGGCATGCGATGCACTGGCCGTCCGTCGGCGTCATCATCCCCACCCGCAACCGGCCGGAGCTGGTCCGCAAGGCCATCGCCTCCGTCCGCGGGCAGCACTACCCCGGCGAGATCAAGATCGTTGTCGTGTACGACCAGACGGAGCCCGACTATCTGCTGGCGTCCACGGCCGGCGTGCCCGTCCTGGTGCTCACGAACTGGCGCAGCTCCGGTCTCGCGGGCGCCCGCAACACCGGCATCCTCGCGCTGGACACCGAGCTCGTGGCGTTCTGCGACGACGACGACGCGTGGGCGCCCGACAAGCTGCGCCGCCAGGTCGCGGCCCTGCTCGCCGAGCCCGGGGCGGAGTTCGCCACGTGTGCGATCGAGGTCGAGTTCGAGGGGCGCACCACCCCGCGGCTGGCCGGGCGCGGCCGGGTGACGGTGGACGAGCTGGCCCGCTCCCGGATGGCGATGCTGCACTCGTCGTCGTTCCTGGCCCGCCGGGCGACGCTCGCCGAGGGCGGGATCGGGCTGGTCGCCGAGGACGCACCGGGCAGCCAGAACGAGGACTGGGACCTGCTGCTGCGCGCCGCCCGGCGGGCGCCGATCGTGCACCTGGACGAGCCGCTGGTCCGGGTGCTGTGGGGGCGGACCTCGCACTACGCGTACGAGTACTCGACCAAGATCTCGTCGCTGCGCTGGATGATGCAGCGGCACCCCGAGATCAGCGGGTGCCGCCCGGGGGCGGCGCGGGTGTACGGGCAGCTCGCGTGCTGGTCGGCCGCCACTGGGAACCGGTCGCAGGCGTGGCAGTTCAGCAAGGAGGCCGTACGCGCGAACTGGAAGGAGCCCCGGACGGCGATCGCCCTCGCGGCCATGACCGGCGCCGTCAAGGTGGAAAATGTTCTCTCCGCCCTGCACAAGCGTGGACGGGGGATCTGACCCGTCGAGGGCTGCCCCGTAACCCACTCTTCCGCGCACACACGCTCACCAGGTAGTGTTCGCATGTGTTTGAAATAGTGCGGTTGCCTGGTGCCGGCCTCGATGCCGCCGCCGTCTCCGTGTGCATCGACACCGGGGCGCTCTGATGCTGGCCCAGCAGCGGCAGGCTGCGATCCTCGACCGGGTCCGCGCCGCCGGCGGCGTCCGGGTCAGCGAGCTGGCCACGGAGTACAGCGTCTCCGACATGACGATCCGCCGCGACCTGGAGGCCCTGGCCGACCGGGGCCTCATCGCGAAGGTACACGGCGGGGCGACCACCGTGACCCCGGGCTCGGCGCATGAGCCCGGCTTCGCGGCCAAATCGGTGCGCCAGCAGGCCGAGAAGGCCGCCATGGCCATGCGCGCCGCCGCGCTGGTCTCCCCCGGCGACGCCATCGCGCTCTCCGCCGGCACCACCACCGCGGGCCTGGCCCAGCGGCTCGTGGACGTGCCCGAGCTCACCGTGGTCACCAACTCGATCCCGGTGGCGGACGTCTTCTACCGGGCCGGCCGCCCGGACCAGACCGTCGTGCTGACCGGCGGCACCCGCACCCCCTCCGACGCCCTCGTCGGCCCGGTGGCGGTCGCCGCGATCGGCACGCTGCACCTCGACATGCTCTTTCTCGGCGTTCACGGCATGAGCGAACGGGCGGGCTACACCACGCCTAACCTCATGGAAGCGGACGTCAACCGCGCCCTGGTGGAGGCGGCCGAGCGCCTGGTGGTGCTCGCCGACCACACCAAGTGGGGCACGGTCGGCATCTCCTCGATCGTCGCGTTGCACCGCGCCGACGTGGTCATCACGGACGATCAGATCGACGACACCGCACGGGCAGTCCTTGCGGAACAGGTGAACGAACTCATGGTGGTGAGCCCCCAGTGATCGAGAAGCGTACGGCGATCCGGCTTTCGGACGGCCGGGAGCTCATCTACTTCGATGAGACCCCGTCCGATGACCGCGACAAGTGGCCGGACACCCGGGAGCTGCCGCCCCCGCCCCCCACCTCCCAGCTGCGTTACGACCCGCTGGTGGACGAGTGGGTGGCCGTCGCGGCCCACCGGCAGACCCGCACGTTCCTGCCGCCGTCGGACAAGTGCCCGCTCTGCCCGTCGACGCCGGAGTTCGCGAGCGAGATCCCCGCGCCCACCGACGAGGTGCCCGTGCGCCCGGGCGTCGGCCGCTGCGAGGTCGTCTGCTTCACCAGCGACCACAACAGCTTCTTCGGGGCGCTCACGCCCGAACGCGTCCGCACGGTCGTGGACGTCTGGGCCGACCGCACCGCGGAGATGTCCGCGCTGCCCGGCGTCGCGCAGGTGTTCCCGTTCGAGAACCGGGGCGTCGAGATCGGCGTGACCCTGAACCACCCGCACGGCCAGATCTACGCGTACCCGATGGTCCCGCCGCGCACCAAGGCGATGCTGGCCGCGGCCCGCGCGCACGCTGACAAGACCGGCGGGCGCAACCTGTACGCCGACGTGCTCGCGGCCGAGAAGAAGTCCGGCGAGCGCATCGTCGCCGAGAACGAGCACTGGACGGCCTACGTGCCGGCCGCCGCGCGCTGGCCCTTCGAGGTCCAGCTCGCCCCGAACCGGCACGTGCTCGACATCCCCTCGCTGACCGACGCCGAGCGCGACTCGTTCGGGCCGGTCTACCTCGACCTGCTCAAGCGCTTCGACGCGCTGTTCGGCAAGCCGATGCCGTACATCTCCGCCTGGCACCAGGCCGTGGTGGGCGAGGGCCGCGAGCTGGGCTACCTGCACCTGCAGCTGTTCAGCATCCGGCGCGCGGCGGACAAGCTCAAGTTCCTCGCGGGTTCCGAGTCGGCGATGGGCGCGTTCATCAACGACATCGTCCCGGAAAAAGCGGCGCAGACGCTGCGCGAGATCATCTGATCCTGTATCGAAAGAGCCGGGCCGGTCGCGTGACCGGCCCGGCTCTTTCGTGCGG
>CAKUMG010000302.1 GCA_934667465.1 uncultured Actinoplanes sp.
TTGGCCAGCAACCCGGGTACGCCGTGCATGAGCAGCGTGTCGTCGGCGCCCGTACCGGCGACGAGTTCAGGGTCCTCCCGCATGGCGTCGGCGACCCGCCGCTCGTCCGTGCCGGCGGGCGCGTCGACCAGGGTCTGGAAGCCCCGGGCCAGCGCGGTCAGCGAGAAGCCGAACACCGGCGCGCCGCAACCGTCCACGCCGGTCGCCGCGATCGGCTCGCCGATCAGGTCGGTCACCGCCTCGGCGATCGCCACCTGCAACGGGTGCTTGGCCGCGCGGTAGTCGTCGCGGGCCCAGCCGTTCGCCACGCAGGTCGCGAGCATGCCGGCGTGCTTGCCGGAGCAGTTCATGTGGATCCGGGTGGCGCCACCACCGGCCCGCAGCACGGCGTCGCGCTCGCTCTCCAGCAGCGGCAACGACTCGACGCAGCGCAGCTCCTCCTCGCCGAGCCCGGCATCGGCCAGGATGCGGCGCGCCCGCGAGACATGGAACGGCTCGCCGTAGTGACTGCCACTGATCAAGGCAAGATCGGCAGACTCGGCCGTACGGAGTCCGGAGCGCAGCATTCCCACGGTCTGCAGCGGCTTGTTGGACGACCGCGGGAACACCGGCCCGGTCACGTCGCCGGCCGCCGCCACGACACCGCCGTCCGGGTCCAGCACGACCACGGAACCGCTGTGCACACACTCCACGAAGCCGGAGCGCACCACTTCGGCGAGGATCATCGGACCGGCACCCCCAGCAGCTCGCGCGCCTCGGACGTGGTCAGCGGCGGCCGCTGTGCCAGCTGGGCGAACCCGACCGCCCGCGCCACGAGCTGCATGTTCGACTCGACTGCGCGCCGCGCGGCGTACGTCAAAGTGTCCTCCATGCCGACCCGCAGGTGCCCGCCCGTCGCCAGCGAGGACAGCATCACGGGGATCGTGGACCGGCCGATGCCGGTGGCCGAGAACGTGGTGCCCGCCGGCAGGTCCCGGATGACAGCGGCGCACGCGACCAGGGCCTCCGCGGTGCCCGGCATGCCGCCCGGGACGCCCATGACGAGATCGGTGTGCACGTGGCCGCCGTACGGGAGCCCATGCTTGTCCAGCAGGCGCCGCAGCGTCGTCAGCTGGCCCAGGTCGAAGATTTCGTATTCCGGCACGATCCCGCGCTCCTGCATGCGGGTGTGCAGGTCGACGATGAACTCCCAGCGGTTGAGGAACACGCCGTCGCCGAAGTTGACAGTGCCCATCGTGCAGGACGCCATGTCGGGCGCCGCGTCGAGCACCGCGAGCCGGTCGGCCTCCGGGTCGGTGACCGCGCCGCCCGAGGAGAGCTGCACGATCAGGTCGGTCGCCTGCCGCAGGGCGGCCACGGTCTCGCGCAGCCGGCCGCCGTCGAGGGTCGGCTCGGCGGCGTCGTCGCGGATGTGGACGTGGACGACGGAGGCGCCGAGGGCCTCGCACTCCTTGGCGGTGGCCACGAGCTCGTCCAGGCTCACCGGCAGCGCGGGTACGGCTGCCTTGCTGCTCTCCGCGCCGGTGGGCGCGACAGTGATCAGGGTCCCGGTCATACCCAGGATCCTGCCACGCCCCCGTCCCGCCCCGGCATCGATCTTGACCCGCCCGCAGACAGCCCGTCCCGGCAAAGCACCGGCCAGGCAAAGCGCCGGCAAGGCAAGCAACGACGGCCCGGCCCCACGAAAGCGCAGCGCCCGGCGCCAACCCGGCCCGTGAAAGCGCAGCGCCGGCGTCAGCCCGCGTCGATCGCGGCCGCGGACTCCCCGATCAGGAGCTGCGCGTCGTCGGCCACATTGCGCTTGAGCACGCCGAGCGCCACCATGCCGAGCTCGTAGTGCCGGGTGCCGGTCCCGACAAAACCGACCTGACGCCCCTCCAGCATGATCGGCGTCCCGTGCACCGGCGGGTGGTCGGTCGCCACGCCGTCGAGGTGCAGCAGGACCAGGCGCCGCGGCGGGCGGCCGAGGTTGTGCACCCGGGCGACCGTCTCCTGCCCGCGGTAGCAGCCCTTGTCGAGGTGCACGGCGGCGGCGAGGAAGTCGGCCTCTGCGGGGATCGTGCGGTGGTCCGTCTCCCAGCCGAGCCGCGGGATGCGGTTCGCCACCCGGACGGCCTCGTACGCCCACAGCCCTGCCCGCGGCACCTCCGCCAGCTTCGCGAGCACCGCATCGGCCCCGGCCCGCGGCAGCAGCAGGTCCACGCCGAGCGGCACTCGTCGCGCCAGCCCGCCCTCGAACGGCTGCACGTCGTAGCGGGCGGTCGACTCGGACGGCAGCGTGCCCGCCGCGAACTTCGGCCCCGGCACCTCCAGCACCCGCGGCTCGGCCAGGTCGACGCCGAGCAGGCGCGCGGCGGTCTCGGCGGCCAGCGGCCCGACCAGCGAATGGATCGCCAGCTCGGACGTGGCGTCCCGCGGCTCGACCCTGGTGAAGAACCGCATCATCTCGAGGTATTTGAGCAGTCCCGCGCCGGCACCGGGCTCGGTGTCCAGCCACGCGGTCGTGCCGTCCTCGGTCACCAGGGCGTGCTGCTCGACGTGCCCGTTCGGCGAGAGGACCAGCAGCTCGGTGCCCTGCCCCGCGGCCAGGCCGCTCAGGTGCTGGCTGGTGAGGGTGTGCAGCCAGCTCGCCCGCTCCTCGCCCGGCACCGCGACGACGTCACGGTTCGAGCGGTCGACGAGCCCGACGGCGGTGTCGAGCAGGCGCTGCTCGCGCATCGGGTCGCCGTGGTGGGCCGGCACGCCGGCGTCGGGGGAGGTGGGCTCGAGATCCTGGACGAGGACCGTGGTCATTGCTACTCCTTGCAGTCGCCGCAGACCCCGAAGAGCGAGACGTGCCCGACATCGACCCGGAAGTCCCGGTCGGCGCGCAGCTTCTCGGTGACCGGCAGCATGATCGACGGATCGACCTCGGCGATCGACCCGCAGTTGCGGCAGACCAGGTGCACGTGCTGGTCCTCGCCCGCGGAGTGATAGGTCGGCGAGCCGTGCGAGAGGTGGGTGTGCGTGACCAGCCCCAGCTCCTCGAGCAGCTCGAGGGTGCGGTAGACGGTGGTGATGTTGACCCCGGCGGCGCGCTCGCGCACGCAGTGGTGGATCTGCTCCGGGGTGGCGTGGCCGAGCTCGTGGACGGCCTCCAGGATCAGCTGGCGCTGCGGCGTGAGACGCAGGCCGCGCTCCCGGAGCATCTCGGCGAGGGAAGAGGCGGACACCCGTCGAGCATAGTTCGCGCGGCGGCCGATCGGCCGCCGCGCCCAGGTGCTTCTGACCACCCACCCAGGAAAGCGGACTTCCGCCCACCCGCCGGGGAAAGCCACCCGCTCCGGAAAGCCGGCTCTCAGCCGCCGATCCGCAGGAGCCGGGCGGAGAGGTGTGGCTGCAGCTTCTCGCCGTTCGCCGCCAGCTCGTACGCGTACAGCAGCGCGCCCTCGACGATCCCGAACAGCCGGTGCCCGCCCGCAACCGCGAGCCCGGTCGCGGTGTGGCCCACGCCGGCGGTCGCCATCTCCAGCCGCGTGCCCTTGGCCTCACCCTCGTAGATCTCGATGACTCCCTGCTCGCTGGTGAGCGTGGCCTCCATCTCGTCGGTGGGCCGCCCCTCGGCGTTGAGCACGGGCCGCCAGAAGCCGGACTCGCGGTCGGCCATCCCGATCGGCTGCGAGTCGTCGTCGAGCAGCCAGATCCGCGACTCGTAGGCCAGGAACGGCCGGCCGTCGTGGCTGATCCGGATCTCCTGCGCGAAGTTGTAGTCCTCCGTCGCCGGGAATCCACCCTGCCCGCGCCCGCGCCACAGCCCGATGAACGGCAGCAGCCCCAGCAGCGCGGGGTGCAGGTCCGGACCCGAGCGCAGGTCGTGGGTGTCCTCGTACGGATATTTGCCGACCGGCGGCGCGTTCAGCCAGGGCGGCGGTCCGAGTGGGTTCTCCGTCTCACTGCTCACCAGCGTCCCCTCGCAATGCGCATAGCCAAGTAGCCCAAACCACCCGCCAGTGCGCCGATCCCGGCGACCAGCAGGCTGACATACCCGATCTCAGTAACCATGACCGGACCATCCTATGCTGACCACCATGGCCCGCCTTCTCGTCGTCAAGACCACCGCCGGCGCGGACGCCCCCGAGCGCTGCTCGCAGGCCTTCACGGTCGCGAGCACCGCGGCGACCGCCGGGGTCGACGTGTCGTTCTGGCTCACCGGCGAGTCGGCGTGGTTCGCCCTGCCGGGCCGGGCGGCGGAGTTCGAGCTGCCGCACGCGGCTCCCCTGCCGGACCTGCTCGACCTGCTGCTCGCCTCGGGCAAGGTCACTCTCTGCACCCAGTGCGCGGCCCGCCGCGACATCGGGCCGGCCGACGTGCTGCCGGGCATCCGGATCGCGGGCGCCGCCGTCTTCGTCGAGGAGATCATGGGCGAGGGTGCCCAGGCGCTCGTCTACTGACGACACCCGGTGGTGGCGCGGACCGTCGCGACGCCGCCGTCCTCGGTCACGACGACTGAGACCTCATTGCTCCGGTACGCCCATTCGCGCGCGCCCGCCCGCACCACCGTGGCCCCGCTCGCGGGCCCACGCAGCGCCTGCCCGAGATCGGCCGGCGCGCGCAGCCCGGTGGCCCCGAACGTCCAGGCGGCCGTCCCGTTCCCGGCCGGGCAGGCGACCCGTACGAGATCCTGCTCCTCCCGCCCCCCGCCCAGCGCAGCGATCGCCTGCTGGAAAGCGTCCGGCACGTCGACCACGGTGTGCAGCACACCGGCCCCGATCCCCTCGGCGTCCAGGTCGTCGGCGTCCATGCCGTCGGCGAGCGGCCGGCAGTCGGTCGAGATCCGCAGCGCGACCGCCGTGTCGTCCTCCCGCACGGTCGCGTCCACGCCGACGAACTCCCCGGCATCGGCGCGCAGCGTGAACCGGGTCCCGGCCTCGTTGCCCCGGACCGCGGCGTCGTAGTCGCCGGGCAGCCGCGCCGCCACCGACTCCAGCACGGCGAGCGCCTCGCCGTCGCGCACCCGGACCAGGATCGTCTGTGTCGCCCCGATCCCGTCCCGGACCGGCGTCAGCCCGCACTCCCGGTCGAGCTCCAGCGCGCCGATCTCGAGCGTCTGCGCGGGCCCGTCGGCGGCGGCCACCAGCAGCCCGGCGGCCCGCTCGAGCACCCGCACGGCCACCCCGATGTCCCGCTGCTCGGGCACGGTCGGCGGGTCCCTGCGCACCGACCACACCACGGCGCCGACGAGCACCAGGCTCCACGCCACCACGATCCCGGCCAGCCACCGCCGCCGCCCCGGCCGCGGCTCCTCCGGAACGGGCGGCGGCAGCGGCGCATAGTCAGCGGGGAATCCGGGCGGCGTCACGCCCGCCATGCTCGCACGCCCCCGCGCGGAGCCGGGCAGCCCGTCAGTAGACGACGCCGATCTCGGCGCGGATCGTGTCGAGCAGGGTCATGACCCCCAGCGTGGTGTCGTGCGGGACGAGCGGGCTCTCCAGCAGGCCCTCGGCCAGGCAGCGCTGCACCTCGATCGCCTCGAACTGGTAGCCGCGGCCGGGGAAGGAGAGATCGAACTCCTCCGTCTCGCCGGTGCTGCGGCGCAGCGTGAACGTCTGCGCGGTGAAGAAGCCCTGCGGCAGGTCGATCCGGCCCAGGGTGCCGGTGATCGCGGCGGCGTTGCGCGACTCGCCGGAGATGCTGCAGGTCAGGGCCGCGACGGCGCCCGATTCGTAGCCGAGGAGCACGCCGGTGGTCTCGTCGACGTTCTCCGGTGTCAGGTGCGCCCAGCTGTTCACCGAGGTGGGGGCGCCGAGGATCAGGTCGGCGAAGTGGATCGGGTAGACGCCGAGGTCGAGCAGGGCGCCGCCGCCGAGGGCGGGGTCGCGCAGCCGGTGCGTCGCCTCGAACGGGCCCTGCAGCCCGAAGTCGGCGTGCACGGTGACGACGTCGCCGATCGCGCCGTCGCGAACCAGCTCGTGGATCTTGCGGATCGCCGGGTTGAGGCGCATCCACATGGCCTCCATCAGGAACAACCCACGCGTACGGGCCTCCTGGACCAGCTGCGCGGAGGTGGCCAGGTCGAGCGTCATCGGCTTCTCGCAGAGCACCGCCTTGCCGCCCTCCAGGCACGCCATGGTCGCGGCGTGGTGCGAGGAGTGCGGCGTGGCCACGTAGATCACGTCGAGGTCCGGGTCGGCGGCGAGCTCGGCCCAGGAGCCGTACGCACGGGGGATGCCGTGTTCGCTCGCGAAGGCGGCCGCGGCCTCCGTGGTCCGGGAGCCCACGGCGGCGAGCTCCGCCCCGGGCACGAGCGGAAGGTCGGAAGCGAACGTGGCGGCGATGCCACCGGTGCCGAGGATGCCCCATCGCGTGGTCTGAGCGGTCATGATCCATACGCTAGCCGCCCCGGGCGGTATCCGGCAGCCGGTGGGACCATCGGGGGGTGAAGCTGCCCTTGCCCTCCGCCGTGGCCCAGCGAGCGCTCGCATTCGACGGCACCCCCGCACCGGCGCGCCCGGCGGCCACCGTCGTGCTGCTGCGCCCCGAGACCTTCGAGGTGTACGTGCTCAAGCGCGCGAGCACCATGGTGTTCGGCGGGGTGCACGCGTTCCCGGGCGGGCGGGTCGATCCCGCGGACCGTCCCGAGACCCTGCGGGCGGACTGGCCCGAGCGGCTCGGGGTGCCGGAGGACGAGGCGCGCGCGGTCGTGGGCGCGGCGATCCGGGAGCTGTTCGAGGAGGCCGGTGTCCTGCTCGCGGGCCCGGTGTCCGAGCCGGACCGCACGGTCGGCGACGTCAGCGGCGCGGACTGGGAGGCGGACCGGGCCGCGGTGGCCCGGCACGAGCTGGGCATGACCGAGCTGCTGGCCCGGCGCGGGCTGCTGC
>CAKUMG010000303.1 GCA_934667465.1 uncultured Actinoplanes sp.
GGCGCACTCCTGACCGCCGGGGGACGGGGGCGCACCGGCAACCGGCGGGCGGGCTCGGCGGGCCGCGACGTGACCATGGCCCGGCTCCGTGCCGCCGCCCGCACCGGCACGGACTCCCGTGCCGGTCCGGACGAATTAGCCGCCGACGAAGTAGCCGCCCCGGATGAAGAAGCCGCCCCGGACGCGTTGGCCGCCCCGGACGAAGAGACCGCCCCTGACGAGGCAGCCGTCCCGGATGAGGCAGCCGCCCGCGAGTCCGTACGGGATGAAGTCGCATCCGCCGCAGCGGTGCCGGTTTCGGGGACGGCGGAGGCTGCGGGGTCCTGCCGGACGGGGAGGGCAGGTGCCTGCGCAGCGGCTCGCTGCACCGCGGGCCGGGCCGGGCCGGTGGGACGCAGGAAGTCCCCCATCACGCCCGGCGGCCCGTCGCGGCGGGTTTCCGTCTCGCGATGGAACGACGGGTTCTGGCGGGTGCTCAGCCCGTCCGTGAAGCGCTGCGCGTCACTGAGCAGCTGCCCGGGGCGGTCGGCGAGCACGGTTCGCAGCGGCGGCAGCGACGACCAGCCGGGGTCGCGCGCCGGCGGCTCCTCGCCGCCCGGCCCGGCACCGGGGCTGACACCGGCTTTCGCGGGAGCGGTCGAGCCCATGCCGGCCCCGGAGTCCGACCCGGCGCGGGACGCCGGGCCCGAGCCGAACCGGCGCAGCCTGTCCCATACCGCCATGGTGTCACCGACTTTCGTTCATCCTCGTGTTGATCCGGGCGATCTCCTCGACGTGCCGGACCCGGTCCGCGTGGCTCAGGCCCAGGATCTCCGCGCGCGGCCAGTGGAAGTGATAGGCGACGTACGCGACCTCCTCGTGCAGCCGGTCGGTCCCGTACGTCTCTATTCCCCCGGGCGACCACCCGCCAGGTCCACGTCGAAGCTGGTCTCGCAGTTCGGGCAGGTCACCTCGGCGAGGGTGTGGCCCTCGGCGTTGATCCGCCGGTAGAGGTCCTGCAGGAACGCCAGGTCGGAGGCGAACAGCTGCTCGATCGTCTCGGTGCGGATCGCGGTGACGGTGCCGATGCGGGTGACGACGAGGCTGAGCAGGACCACCGACAGGTACGCGGGGTTCTGCTTGACCCGGACGTCGATCAGCGGCGCGAGCTCGTCGCGGGCCGTCGCCAGCCGCATGCTGCCGTCGCGGTGCACGGTGCCGTCGCCGTCGACGTAGCCGCGCGGGAGCCGGAACGTGAACTCGGTCTGCAGCCGCGGCGGGGCCGGCGCCGCCGGCTCCGCCCCCTGCTCCGCCGGCAGTGTGTCGAGATCTCCGCCGGAGACGCTGCGCCTTCTCATGATGTGATGATGTCCTCGTAGGTCACGGTGACCTTCTCGGTCGCGTGCTGGGCCTCACCGGCCTTGAGGTTGGGGCCCTCCCACTTGCTGACCCAGGCGTTCTTCATCTCGAAGCGCCGGCCCTCCTGGCGCTGCGAGTCGTTGATGATGATGCTGATGTTCTGCCGGGCCTCGTCGATGGCGCCCTTGAGGAACGTCGCGTTGATCCACTTGGTGAAGGTCTCGCTGGTGTCCAGGCCGCGGGTGATGGTGACCTCACCGGACTTGCGCGAGCCGGGGATCTTGCGGATCACCACCTCGTTGGTCGCGGTGTTGATGCTCATCACCTCGATGACGTCGAGTTCGTAGCCGAGCCCGCTGATCTCCTGGACGTACTCGACCTGCATGCCGCCGAGCTCGACGGCGAAGCTGTGAACGATGAGCGGATCGCCCGGGGCTGCCATGCTGTGTCCCTACCTTCTTATTCGTTGACGAGGCTGGTGCTGTCGGAGAACTGCGACAGCCGGAAGACCACGAACTCGGCCGGCTTGGTCGGGCAGAGCCCGATTTCACAGACCACCTGGCCGCGGTCGACGACATCCGGCGGGTTGGTCTCGGCGTCGCACTTGACGTAGAACGACTCCGCGGCGGTCGCCCCGAACAGCGCGCCGCTGCGCCACTGCTCGGTCAGGAACGCGGTGATGTTGCGCCGGATGGTGCCCCACAGCCGCCGGTCGTTGGGCTCGAAGACGATCCACTGCGTGCCGAGCAGGATCGATTCCTCGATGTAGTTGAACAGGCGGCGCACGTTGATGTAGCGCCACGCCGGGTCCGACGACAGGGTGCGGGCACCCCAGACGCGCACGCCGCGGCCCGGGAACGAGCGGATGCAGTTGACCCCGATCGGGTTGAGCAGGTCCTGCTCGCCCTTGGTGAGGTTGTTCTGCAGATCGACGACGCCGCGCAGCACCTCGTTGGCGGGTGCCTTGTGCACGCCGCGCTCGGTGTCGGTGCGCGACCACAGGCCGGCGACGTGGCCGCTCGGCGGCATCATGACGGTGCGCCCGCCGGCCGGGTCGAACACCTTGACCCACGGGTAGTAGAGGGTGGCGAACTTCGAGTCGTAGCCCGCGGTCTCCTGCCGCCAGACGCGCACCTGCTGGGCCGAGAGGTCCGGCGGCGGGTCCAGGATGGCCATCCGGTCGCCCATCTGCTCGCAGTGCGAGATGAGCGCCAGCTGCGCCGCCTTGACGTCCTCGAGGCTGAGGGCGCCCTGCTGGTAGGCGCCCATCAGGTCGGGCGCGACCACCATGGTGATCTCGTCGATCGCCTCGAGGCCGCCGAGCCCGGAACGGGTGTCCAGGTCGCCGGCGAACTCGTCGACCGACAGCCCGGCCGGCACGATGTCGGCCGCCGGGGCGGGCGCGGGCAGCGTCACCGACTGGTTGGCGGGCCGGGCCAGCGCGTTCGCCGGGGCGGCCTCCTCGAGCGTGATGACCTTCGAGTGCTCGCGCACCTGGGCGACGACGTTGCGGTCGGCGCGGCGGCGGAACGAGCCTTCGAACGTCTCGACCTCGTTGCCGTTCTGCCGGACGATCAGCTTGAAGCGGTCGTCGCCGGCACCCTCGGCGTCCGAGTCGGCGACCTCGACGGTGATCTCACCGCCGCCGGCGCTGCCGAGCGCCGCCGCGCGGAACGTGCCGACCTGAGCGGCTTCGCCGTTGGCGATGGCCTTCGACGCGTTGCCCCCGGAGGCACGGCCGGTGCCCGAGGCGCCGACCCGCACCACGTAGGCGATGCCGCCGCCGTTGGCGAAGTAGCCGTAGACGGAGTTGGCGAGGTAGGTGCCCTCGACCATGCCGCCGAACAGCTGCACGTACTGGCTCCAGTTGGTCACCAGTGTCGGCGCGTGGAACGGCCCCTTCTCGGCGAACCCCACGAAGGCGGTCACAGCGGTGCCGACCCCCTCGATCGGGCGCGATCCGCTCGGCGCCTCCTCCACGTACACCCCGGGAGACAGGTAGGTCGGCATGCAGAACCCCTTCAACCTAAAATGCGATCACCGTCCACACTCGTCCGCCCGCCGCCCCGCACCAAGGTCCGCGCGGGCGCCGCCGGGGGCAGACCTGTTGCCCGCAGGGTCAGAGGTTCTGCCGCGGACCGACCAGCCGTTCGTACAGTCGCCGCACGATGGCGGGGGAGACGGCAGCCCGCTTGGAGGTGCCGAACGTCGCCTTCATCCCCTCGAGGACATCGCGCCATCCGGTGCCGAGGTCGTTGAGATCCACCATGCGCGGGATCTCCTTGGTCCCGCCGGCACCGATCTTGTCCGGTTTGTGGCCGTGCAGCATTGATTCGGGATTCGCCGTCGCCTCGGTGGAGGTGATGGAGTGCTTGTACCCGACCGGGCTCTTCGCGTCGGCGGCGGTGGTCTCGAGGCCGACCAGCAACGCGCCGTCCTTCTTCTGGGTCGGCGGCAACCACACCAGCAGCAAGTGCCCGTACGACCCGTTCGGCAGGACCATGTCGCCGTTGAAGTCCTTGGCACCGAGCCCGGTGATGGCCGGGTCGGCGCTCATCAGCTTGACCGCGTCGAGCTGGTCGGGGGAGAGGTGCAGCAAGGCGGCGAGGTCTTCCAGCGACTTCAGGGTGCCCTCGGTGAGCGCGTTCGGGATGCCCGCCCGCAGCCCGCCGTGCTCGATCATCCCGCCGCGTGTCGCGGAATCGCCCGCGCCGCTGTTCTTGTCGATGTCGATGTCGTGCGTGGCGAAACCGCGCCTCTTCACGGCGGGGTTCCTGCTCTCGTCCTGCAGCACGCCGAGCGTGTTGAGCAGGTCGTTGGCGTTCTGGCCCGCGGTCAGCGCCGGCACCCGGATGGTGACCCGGCCGCCGTGGGCCAGCGCGCGGATGACGTCACCCTCGTAGGCCGTGTAGTTGCCCTCCGCGTCGCGGACCTTCAGCCCGGCCTGGAGCACGTGCAGGATGTTGGTGATGATCTCGTTGGCTGCGGCGGCCTGGTTCCTATCCTGGTTGGACACCTGGTCCGCGTTCGGGTGTCGCTCGCCCGGATCCATCGACTCCGGGTGCAGCGAGTCGACGGCCGTCTTGCGGATCTGCTCGTCCCGGTCGCGCTCCAGCCGCTTGCGCTCGTCGCTGTCCTCGTCGAGCTGCTGCGTATGCATGAACCGCCCGAGCGTGTAGGCGGGGTCGGTGGGTTGCGGATCTCCCGGCCGGTGCCGGCGGAAGGCGAGGGTCGCGGCGAGGATGCGTCTGCCGTGCGGCAGCTGCACCCAGTTCTTGAACCTGTTGTCAGCATTGCTGTCCACCAGGTTCCGGGCCTCCGCGGTGGTGCCGATGCCGATCTCCTGGAGCCACTGCTGGTCCTCGGGCTTCCGCGACAGCGTGTCGATCTGGTCGCGTTCCCACGGCGTGAAGGGCATGCCCCGGACCGCGCGGCGCTCCAAAGCCTTGAGCATCCGCTGTTTCTCGGGCAGGAACTGGTCGGGGAAGGAGATCCACGGACGGGAGAAGTAGTCCCAGAAGCCGACCTTCACCTTCTCCTCGAGAGCGTTGCGGGAGATCGAGAGGCTCAGCTTGTACTTGATGTCCTCGCGGCCCTCGGGGGAGATCTCCCGGGCCTGCTCACCGGTGTCGTCGGCTCTCCCCTCGGTGCGGCCGCGCGCCGCCGCCGTCGCCGAGGACTCCGCGACGGCGTCGTCGGTCGTGACGCGCTGGACGGGTCCGTGGTCGTGCCCGTCACCGGGATGGTGCAGGGCGGCCGGCTCCGGGGCGGGGTTGCGCATCTCCGCGCTGGCCACGGCCGTGGCCGCGCGCTCGGCGGGATCGTTGGGATGGCTGACCTGCACTCCACCCGCGGTGGTGCGGCCGGGGACCTTGCCCGCGGCCTGCTGGCGTACGTGTTCGGTCTCGTGGATGATGGTCTCCGGGTCGTTGCCGCTCTTGCCGACGACGATGTGCGAGCCGACCGTGAGCGCGCGGGCCTGCAGTGCGGCGGTCACCCGCTCGGCGTCGGGGCCGGTGTGCATCTCGACGTGGTCCATCCGCATGCCGGTGGCGTTCTCGGCGCGGCGCATGATCGGCTCGTCGAGGCGACTGCCGCGCTTGCTCGTCACGCGGTCGAGGTCACCGGGGGTGACCTCCTCGACCGAGGAGGTGGGCGCCATGCGGCGCTGGGCGACCAGGCGGGAGACGGCGAGGTTGCCGGCCGACTGCTGCAGATTGGTCAGGTCGGCGGCCGACAGGCGATCAATGCGGGGCGCCTCCTGCTCGCCGGCGGAGCGCTGCGGCGTACCGGATGACCGGTCTTGATCTTCGCTCTGCCGTTCGTGGCGGTGGGGCACGGCGGCTCCTCTCAGGCGGCGGGCAGGAGGCGGCCCAGCTTGCGGTATTCGCGCTGGGCCGCCGCGATCAGGTGGGCCATCGTGACGGGGGTGTCGTCGGCGGCCGCGAGGTAGCCGGCGGTGACGGCGCAGGCGCGGATGGCGCCGCCGGACAGTTCGAAGACGCGGGCGCAGCGGTCGAGGTCCAGGCCGGCGGCGCGGGGCAGGTCGCGGCCCAGGCAGTGGTCCCAGAGCGCGCGCCGCTGGTGCTCGTCGGGGACCGGGAAGTCGACGATGACGTCGAGGCGGCGGATGAAGGCCTCGTCCAGGTTGGCGCGCAGGTTGGTGGTGAGGATCGCCACGCCGTCGAAGGACTCCATGCGCTGCAGCAGATAGGCGCTCTCCATGTTGGCGTAGCGGTCGTGGGCGTCGCTGACCTCGGAGCGCTTGCCGAAGATGGCGTCGGCCTCGTCGAACAGCAGCACGCCGTTGACGCCGGCGGCCTCGGTGAAGATGCGCTCGAGGTTCTTCTCGGTCTGGCCGACGTATTTGTCGACCACGGTGGACAGGTCGACGACGTAGAGGTCCAGGCCGAGGTCGGCGGCCACCACCTCGGCCGACATGGTCTTGCCGGTGCCGGAGTCGCCCGCGAACAGGGCCGTCACGCCGCGCCCGCGCCCGCCGCCGGGTCGCAGCCGCCAGCGGCCCAGCACCTGCTCGCGGTGGCGGACCCGGGCGGCCAGGTCGTGCAGTTGCGTCGCGGGGTCCTCCGGCAGGACGAGATCGTCCCAGCCCACGGCGGGTTCGACCCGGCGCGCCAGCTGTTCGAGACCGGCGGCATTCTGCGTACGCACTCCCGCGCGCACCTGATCGGCGGTCACCGCCCCGGTCCCGGCCACCAGCGCCAGGTGCCCGGAGGTCGCCGCGGCGCGCCGCAGTTGCGGGGCGGTCAGCGTGTACGGCGCCAGCTCGCGCCCGAGGTCGACCCCGCCCGCCACCGGGGTCACCGACGCCGTGGCCCACAGCCGTTCCCGCTGCCCGGCGTCGATCGGCGGGGCGCTCGCCAGCACCGGGGCCGCCGCCGCCCACCACGGGTCCCAGCGGGAGCGCCCGGACAGCAGCACCGGCACCGGCGCCTCGACCAGGGCGCGCAGCGGGCCGAGCCGGGCCGGGTCGAGCGGCCCGGCGACCAGGCCCGCCC
>CAKUMG010000304.1 GCA_934667465.1 uncultured Actinoplanes sp.
GGTCTGGCACCGCGCCCAGGCCGGCGTCGGCCCCGACGACGACGTCGCCACGGAGCTCGAGGTCTGCGCCGTCCGCGCCCAGGCCCGCGGGGGCGTGGCGGCCACGGCCGCGTTCCTCGAGCGCTCCGCGACGCTGACGCTGGACCCCGCCCTCCGCGTCCGGCGCACCGTCGATGCCGCGCAGGCCCACCTCGGCGCGGGGGCGACCGAGGCGGCCGGCGACCTGCTCAGGACGCTCGACCTCGCGGAACTCGACGAGCACCTGCGTGCCCGGGTGCTCTCGCTGCGGGGCAGGATCGCGTTCACCCGCCACGACGACGGTTCCGGGCCGAGACTGATGATCCGCGCCGCGCAGGAGCTGGCGGGCCCGGACCCCGCCGGTTCCCGCGACGCGTTCCTGGACGCCCTGGAGATGAGCCTGGCGGTGGGCCGGGCCGGCGGGGTCATCGACGACATTCTGACCGCGGCACGGTCCGCGCCCCCGTTCCCCACCTCGCCCGATCTGCTCAGTGCGCTGATCGCGCTGAGGACCCGGGGGTACGGCGCCGCGGCCCCGTTGCTCCGCGGCGCTCTCTACGGCCGGGGCCGATCGCTGTGGACCCGCCACCCGGCGCTCGCGACCATGGTGGCCGTCGAGCTGTGGGATCCGGACACGTTCACCGCCATCGCGCAATGGCTGGTCAAGGTGGGACGCCAGTCGGGTTCCCCGCTCCTGCTGAGGCTGGGCCTGGCCCAGACCGCCATCGACGCCATCCTGACCGGCGACCTCGGGCAAGCGCTCGCCGCGACGGCGGAGGAGGCGGCGGTGGCCGATGCGACCCGTGCCGCTCCGCTGCTCTACCACCGGATGCAGCTGGCCGCCCTGCGCGGCCGGCGGCACGAGGCGGAGCAGATCGTCCGCGCGGCCGCCCTCGCGCCGAACGCGGGCAGGGTCACCAGCCTCGACACGGCGACGGCCGTCCTGCACAACGGGCTCGCCGACTATCCGGCCGCCCTGCAGGCGGCGCGCCGTGCCACGGAGCACAACGACCTCTTCCTCTCCACGGCCGCCCTGCCCGAGCTGATCGAGGCCGCGGTGCGCTGCCACGAGCCGGCCGTCGCGGCGCGGGCGCTCGAGCAGCTGACCGATCGCACCACACGCACCGGGACCACGCCGGGCCGGGGAGTCGCCGCCTGTGCCCGCGGGTTGGTGACCGGCGCCGAGGAGTCCTACCGGGAGGCCGTCGACCTGCTCACCGAGGGGCGGCTGACGATCCATCTGGGGCGCGCCCACCTGCTGTACGGCGAGTGGCTCCGGCGCCGGGGCCGGCGGCGGGACAGCCGCGACCGGTTGCGCACGGCTCACGACCTGCTGACCGGGTGCGGAGCGGACGGCTTCGCCCGGCGCGCCGCCGCGGAACTGCGGGCCACCGGCGTCCACCTGGCACCGGGTTCTCCCCGTACGCACGATGCGCTCACGATGCAGGAGGCCGCCGTCGCCCGGCTCGCGGCCGAGGGCGCCACCTCGCGGGAGGTCGCCGTCCGGCTGTTCATCAGCAAGCGCACGGTCGACGCGCACCTGCGCACCGTTTTCCGCAAGCTGGGTCTCACCTCGCGCAGACAGCTGAGGGACCACCCCGGCCTGCTCGGCCGGGACGGCCCGGCACCGCCTCAGCCGAGGACGTCCCGGTAGCCGGCGAGCTGGCGTCGTGACGTCACGCCGAGCTTGCGGAAGATGGAGCGCAGGTGCGCGTCGACGGTGCGCTTGCTGATGAAGAGCTGGGTCGCCACCTCCTGGGAGGTGGCGCCGGCCGTCACCGCACGGGTCACCGCCAGCTCCTGCATCGTGAGGGCGTCGAGAGGATGCGCGGTGGCGGCACCGACCTGGTCGCCGAGCGCCGTCAGGGCACCCGCGGCACGCCGGGCGAAGCCCTGCGCACCCGCGGCGGTGAGCAGTTCATGCGCCGTACGCAGCTGTCCCCGGGCCTCCCGTCTGCGGCCGGCGCCGCGCAACCACTCCCCGTAGAGCAGGTGCGCCCGGCCCCGGTAGGGGAGCATCGGACCTTCCGCGAGGCGTTCGACGGCCTCCCGGTAGTGCTCTTCACCGCCGGTGACCAGCCCGCGCATGGCAGCCGCCACGCCCAGGCCGAAGGCGCTCCCGCTCATCCGGGTGCTGTCCGTCAGCGCGCCCAGCGCCCGGGCCGCGACACCGGGCCGGCCGCTGCGCACCGCCGCCTCCACGAGTTCCGGCAGGACGGGCCCGGCCAGGAAGATGTCGTCGTCCGCGATCGCCCGCTGCGCCGTGGCGAGCGCGGCAGCGTGGTCGCCGAGCCCGTTGTGGAGGATGGCCAGGTCCCAGAGCACGAGGACGTTGTCGCCGGGGTGGCCGCGGGTGGCGGCGTCCTCGATCAGGGCGAGGGCCTCGTCACGCCGCCCGCGGAGGGCGGCGAGATAGAGCCGGTGATGGAACAGATGCCCGGTACGGCCCGCGTCGGTGACCGCCTCCTGTTCGGCGGTGACGGCGAGGGCGCGCGGGATGTCACCGGTCATGACGGCGCCGACCGCCTGCTGGGCCAGCCCGAAGCTCAGCAGCGCCGGCGCGCCCGAGCTGCGGCCCGCCTCGACCAGCGACTCGACGACGGTGGTGTAGAGCCCGGGATCCCAGAGCTCGATGGCGATCGTCACGGCCAGCGCGGGCCGCCGCGCCCACAGCGCCTCCCCGCCGCGGCGCAGCACGTCGCGCGCCATCGGCCCGGCTGCGGGGTAGTCCTTGGCCGCGAGCGTGAGCAGGGCCTCGAGCAGGTCGGGCGCGGCCGCGGCGGGTGCGGCCGACCGCGCCGCGGCGAGCACCTCCGCGACGGCGTCGTCGGCGTGACCGAGGGCGAGGCCCATCTCGAGGGCATCGACGAAGACCTCGCGGGCCCGCGCCGGGTCCACCGCCGCCAGGCGTTGTGCGGCGGACACCGTCAGCCTCGGGCCGGCCAGGCCGTCCGGGCCGGCGAACGCGACCCGCCCGCGCAGGAGGTCGGCCCGGATCCGCTGCGACTCGTCCAGCGCCATGCCCTCGGTCGTGGCCAGCAGCCGGGCCGCGGTCTCGATCGTGCCCGCCTCGACATGGACCGCGGCGGCCGACAGCGTCCGCTCGATCCGGCGCTCGCCGTCCAGGCTCAGGGCCGTCGCATGCTCCAGGAACGCGGCCGCGGCCGCCACGCCGCCGCGGGCCCGCGCCCGGCAGGCGGAGCGCTCCAGGTCGGCGGCGATCTCGTCGTCCGGGACCGGGGTGGCCTGGGCACGGTGCCAGGCCCGCCGGTCCGGCGCCCTGACCGGGTCGGTGGCCTCCGCCAGGGCCCAGTGCGCCGCGTGCCGCTCCTCCGCCCGGCCGGCCCGGTAGACCGCCGACCGGGCGAGCGGGTGACAGAACCGGACCCGTGTCCCGAACTCGGCCAGCCCGGTCGCGGCCGCCTCCGCACTCGACGCGTGCAGGTCGATCCCGAGCAGGGCAGCCGCCCGCCAGAGCAGGCCCGGGTCACCCGTCGGATCGGCGCTCGCCGCGATCAGGAGGAGCCGCGCCGCCGCGGACAGCCCGGTGAGCCTGCTTCCGTACCCGCGCTCCACCCGGGTCGGCACGGGGGAGGTCCCGGGCGGGGCGAAGCCACCGGCCCGGGGCAGCTCCAGCAACGCCAGCGGATTCCCCCGGGCCTCGGTGACCAGCCGGTCGCGGACCTGGTCGTCCAGCGGGACGGGGCTGCGGGTCTCCAGCAGGAGACCGGACTCCTCGGCGCTCAGCCCCCGCAGGTCGAGCCCCTCCAGCTCGTCGAGCCCGCCCGGCGCGTACGGCGTCCGCGCCGCGAACACCACCGCGATCGCGTCGGTGGCGACGCGGCGGGCCAGGAACAACATCGCCGTGGACGACGCGCTGTCGAGCCACTGGGCATCGTCGACGAGGCACACCAGCGGTCGTTCCTGAGCCGCGGACGCGGCGAGCCCGAGGACCGCGAGGCCCACCTGGAACGGATCGGGCACCCCGCGCACCAGCCCGAAGGCCACCTCCAGCGCCTCGCGGTGGCGCCTCGGCAGCTCGGGCAACCGGTCCAGCAGGGGCAGGCACAGCTGGTGCAGGGCCGAGTACGGGAGCTCCTGCTCGAACTCCGACCCGGACGCCCGGATCACCTGGAGGCCCGGGTCCGCTTCCCGCACGTGGTTCAGCAGGGCGCTCTTGCCGATACCGGCCTCACCCCGCAGCACCAGGGAGCCGCCACGGCCCGAGCGCGCACCGGCCGTCAGGTCGTCCAGCCGCCGCCGGACGTCGTCCCTCCCGACGAGGGCGGGGTGCGACGTCCGCACGGCGACGTCCGTCACGGCGATGTCCCGGGGAGCGCGGGTTCCATGAGGTCCTCGAGGTGGATCGGCAGGCTGCGGATGCGGCGCCCGGTCGCATGGCTGACCGCGTTCGCCACGGCGGGGGCGAGCCCGACCAGGCTGATCTCGCCCGCGCCCTTCACCCCGCTCGGCGTGCTCGCGTCGGGGCCGCCGACGAAGACGACGTCGATGTCGGGCACGTCGGCGTTGGTCGGTATCACGTAGTCGGCGAAGGTGGCGTTGGCGACCCGGCCGGTGCCCGGGTCGGCCGCCACCTCCTCGAAGAGGGCGGCGCCGATGCCACCGACCGTGCCGCCGATGATCTGGCTGCGGGCGAGCCGGGGGTTCAGGACCCGGCCGATGTCGTTGACCGACACGACCCGGGTGACCCGCACCCGCGCGAGCAGCGGGTCGATGCGCACCTCGACGAACCGGGCCCCGAAGCCGCCGGCCCGCGCCATGCCGAGCTCGGTGTCCGGCGCCGCCGCCGTCTGGCCCTCGGCGGACAGTTCCATCAGCCCGTGACGCTCCAGCAGCTCGGCGTAGCTCAGGCCCGCCGACGGTTTGCCGGCGCGGTGCACCCCGCCGTCGCGCATCACGAGGTCGGCACGCGTGGCACCGTGCAGGGGCGATCCGGGATCGCCGGCGGACAGGGCGGCGACCCGGTCCAGGAGGTTGCCGGCCGCCGCGCCCAGGGCGTGTGCCAGCGAGACCGCCAGGGCCGAGCCCCCGGACTGGGCCGACGGGGGCATCTCCGTGTCACCCAGCTCGGCGCTCACCCGGTCCAGCGGCAGCCCGAGCAGGTCCGCGCCGAGCTGGGCCATCACGGTGTAGGTGCCCGTGCCGATGTCGGTGGCCGCCGCCCGCAGCGACGCCGTGCCGTCGGCGTTGATCGTGATGCGGGCGCTGGTGGGCAGTTCGTACCCGGTGTAGAAACCGGCCGCCATGCCCCAGCCGACGAGCAGGTCACCGTCGCGCATCGACCCCGGCCGGGGGTCGCGCCGCGCCCACCCGAACCGCTGCGCGCCGACCCGCAGGCACTCCTCGAAGGCGCTGCTGGACCAGGGCAGCCCCGACCCGGGATCGACCGCCGACAGGTTGCGCAGCCGCAGCTCGACCGGGTCCAGGCCCAGCCGCCCGGCCAGTTCGTCCATCGCCACCTCGACGGCGAAGCTGCCCTCGTGCTCGCCCGGCCCGCGCATCGCGGCAGGATACCGGCGGTGCAGCAGCACCATGCGCTCGGTCGTCGTCACGTTCGGGCACGCGTACACCTTCGGCGTCGCCACGGTGATCATCGCCATCGGGGGCCGTTCGACGGCGCCCGGGACGAGCGCGTGGTGCTCGATGGACACCAGCGCGCCGTCGTGGGTGGCACCGAGGCGTACCGTCTGCTCGGTGGGTGGCCGGTGCCCCACCTGCGTGAACATCTGCGGACGGGTCAGCATCAGCTTCACCGGGCGCTGCAGCACCCGGGCGGCCGCCACCGCGATCACCTTGTAGTGCCAGGTGATCAGGCCCGCGCCGAAGCCGCCGCCGAGGAAGGGCACGCGCACCCGGACCCCGCCGAGCGGGACGCCGAACATGGTGGCGAGCGACGACCGCACCAGGCTCGGCCACTGCGTGGAGTCCCAGACGTCGAGCCGGTCACCGTCCCACGCCGCCACGGCACCCATCAGGCCGAGCGGGTTGTTCGCGTTCTCGGCGGTGGTGTAGCGCTGCTCCACCCGTACGGCCGCCGTGGCCCAGCCCTCGGCGGCGTGGCCGCGTGTGGTGTCCGGCGCGTGCGGGATCGGCTGCCGCGTGCCCGCGGCGGGGTCCTGCCGGGGCGGCTCCTCCGCGTACGTGATGCTGAGCCGGCGCGCCGCCTCGGTGGCCTGCTGCGGGGTCTCGGCGACGACCACCGCGACCGGCTGCCCGTGGAACAGCACCCGGTCGTCCACCCGCTCGTCGCCCTCCGGCTCCAGCACCGAGGTCCGGCGGGCGGTCATCGACCAGACGAGCAGGTCCGTGTCGCCCTCCTGGCCCTCGGACGGGCCGGTGAGCATATTCACGAACGACCAGTCCGTCACGAGCCGGCGGTCCCGGTAGCGGGCCCACTCCTCCTCGCTCGGCGAGGTGCGCGAGACGGTGGTCCCCCGGAACGACGGCAGCCGCGACAACCCGGAGACCGCGCACCGGGCGAACGGCACGTGCGGCCCCGTCGAGCCGGCCCGCAGCCCGGCGTCGATGCCCGCACCCCGGCCGGACAGATAGAGGCGTACGGCCACCGAGTCGGCGAGCACGTCGTCGGAGCTGATCGCGCCGGAACCCTGCAGACCCGGGTGCTCCGACATGATCCGCGCGACCGAGCTGGCCATGGTGTCGAAGTCACGGCTGAGCGTGCGCCGGAGCCAGCTGCGCTCCTCGTCCAGCGTGCGCTTCGCCGGCAGCAGCGCCGAGGCGGCCGCCGCCGGGACCGGCTGCACCCGGACCAGCGGCCCACTCTGCTGCGCGCCGGTCTGCTGCTGCAGCCCGGCC
>CAKUMG010000305.1 GCA_934667465.1 uncultured Actinoplanes sp.
GATGTCGGAGTCCAGGGCGATCTCGCCGGCCTCGGGGTGGTCGACGATTTTGACGCCGCTCGGGAGGGTGGCGACCGGTCGGAGCGCCCACAGCTTGCGGAAGCGGGGGCTGCGGTCGAGGCGGGTGAGCAGGGCGGGGATGCCGGGGTCGCGGGGGTAGCGGCCGGCCGTGACGCGCAGGTCGGCGACCAGTGAGCGTTCGAAGGCGTCGCGTTCCGCCTCGGTGTGCCGCACGCGGGTCGGTTCGTCGGTGAACTGCCAGATCATCGCGTTGCGTGAGCCGGCACCGTGGCGGGTCGGGTCGCCGAAGGTCGCGGCGAACAGCGGGTTCCAGTGCAGCAGGTGCCAGACGGCGTCGAACACGGCGATCGGGTTGGCGGCGAGCTGGGCGACGAGCCGGTGCACGCTGTCCGGGACCAGCCGGGGGATGTGTTCCGGGCCGGCCGGGTGACCAGCGAGCCGCAGCAGGTGGGCGTGCTCGTCGCCGGTGAGCCGCAGGGCGCGGGCGAGCGACCCGCACACCTGCGCCGACGGGGTGCGGGCCCGGCCCTGCTCCAGTTGCACGAGGTACTCGACCGAGATGCCGGCCAGCGTCGCGACTTCGATGCGGCGCAGGCCGCGGACCCGGCGGGGCGTGTGGTGCGCGAGCCCGGCGTCGTCCGGCGTCGTCCGGCCACGCCAGTCGCGGAGCGCGTCACCCAGCTCGTTCATGCCTGCCATCGTCGCGCACCGGGTCCCGCCGGGGGTGGTACCGCTTGTAGCTCCCTCGCTCCCCCGCACCGGCCCACGCTGTCGGTCATGACAGGGAAACCCCGCACGCTGGTGATGTCCGGCGGCACCCGCGGCATCGGCCGGTCGGCGCTGCGCGAGCTGCTGAGCCGCGACCCGCAACTGCACGTGATCCTGCTGACCCGCACCACCGCATCCGCCGAAAGCCGGCGGGTGACGCCGGTGAGGGCGGACATGGAAAGGCCTGCTTCGGTACGGGCGGCAGCCGCGACCGTACGGGAAATGCTGACCGACGGCGACGTGCCACCGCTGTGCGGCCTGGCCTTGAACGCCGGCATCTCGGTGCTCTCCGCGACGCAAGCCACCCCGGACGGCCTCGAGCGCACCTTCGCAGTCAACGTGCTGGGACCGCACCTGCTGATCGCCGGCCTCGCCCCGCTGATCGAGCCGCCGGGCCGCATCGTGGTCACGGTCAGCGACGCACACTTCGGCGACTTCCGGCACACCTTCGGGACGATGCCCCCGCCACGGTGGGCGGACCCCGCAGTCCTGGCCCGGCCCGGCGCGTTCCCCCGGCCGGACAGCGTGAGTGCCGGGCGCGCCGCCTACACCACCAGCAAGCTCGCGGCCATCTACCTGGTTCACGAGTGGGCTCGACGCCTGCCGGCCGGGGCCGGCATCGTCGCCCACAACCCGGGCCTTGTCCCCGGCACCGGCCTGGCCCGCGAGGCCGGCCCGCTGGCCCGCTTCCTGATGGGCACGGCGAGCCGGCCGATGACCCTCACCCCGTTCGCCGACACCGTCACCGCCGCCGGGCGCAGACTCGCCGGCGTCATCCTCGGTCGCCCGGCGGCCCCGTCGGGCTCGTACATCGACCGTACGAGCGTCGCACGATCCTCCCCCGAGTCCTACGACGAGACCCGCGAGCGTGACCTAGTAACCCAGTTGGACAGGATCGGAGGCTGCTAGACCGGGAACTCGAAGTGCTGGTAGTCCTTGAGCGACTTCCAGTCCCCGCCCCAGGTGAAGCCGTGCTTGGTGAAGACCTTCCACACCTGGTCGCCGTGGCGGATCATGCCGGGGCGGAGGCGGGTGCGGTTCAGGTATGTCTTGCCGGCCGGCGGTTGCACGACCGTTCCCTTGACGTACGGGTTCTGGATCGTGTTGATGTCGATGGCCTTGCCGTACGAGTGCACCGAGAAGCCGCGCGTCGCGCCGGTGATGGGGCGGCAGTTGAACGCCGAGGTGTTGTTGGCGGCCATCGAGGCGTTGTCGTCGGCGCGGTAGCGGTCCACCGGCAGCATCCGCTTGATCGGGTAGCGGATCGTGTAGAGCCGGTGGAAGATCGAAGAGACGCTGCGGGCCACGCCCTTGTGCACGATCAGCTGACCCCGGTGGCGGGCGCCGTCGAAACCCCAATAGGTCAGCCGTACGCGGCGCAGGTCCCGGATCGGCACCGGGCAGCCCCGGTGCCAGGAGACGCCGACCATCGCCCTCGCGGTCGCGGTGTCGATGGTCTCGATCGAGGCCCGGTAACCGTCGGCGGGCGCGGCCGAGACGCCAAGACCGGCCACGGCGGGGACGGTGGCGCCGGTCGCGCCGAGGACCGCACCGGCCACGGCCGAGGCGATCGAGACGGAGAGAGAAGGGTGCACTCCCTGATCCTGGCAGCCCCGCCCGCAGCGATCTGCCGGTTGGGGTAAGCCGTCACCCGAAGGGACGGTAGACGCTGACCACGATCCGCACCGGCGGCCCGTACCCTGATCAGGATCTGCCCCAGGCCGGGGTCCGGCCAGGCCATGTCCTGCAATGTCACACCCTGGGCCGGGTTCCCGAAGCTCGTCACCCGCCAGGCTTTCCCCTTCGCCGCGGTCGCCATGGTTCGAGCATCGACCCGCCGTGGCCTCCGGCGCGAGGAAGTTCGCGCGATCCGGCACATCTGGCGTCGCGGCGCCGTCCGGCGTTTACTCAAGGAGATTTACGTACGTCGATCGAGGAGGACCGATGGCCGTTCGTACGCTCCACTGGCTCGCGCCCGTCATGGCCGGCGCCCTGGCCGTGACGGGGCTGACCTCGTTCCGGCCCGGCGGTGAGCGCGCCCCACGCAACGTCATCTTCATCAACGGCGACGGCATGGCCGCCGCGCACCGCGAGGCCGCCCGGCTCTTCCATGCGGGCCAGGACGGCCGGCTGGTCATGGACACGTTCCCGGCGTCGGGGCAGCTCACGACGAGCCCCGACGACCCGGAGACCGCGATCACCGACTCGGCCGCGGGCGCGAGCGCCTGGGCCACCGGCGTGCGCACCTACAACGGGGCGATCAGCGTCGACCCCGAGGGCAACCCGCTGCCGACGCTCGGCACGCAGGCCAAGCGGGCCGGCAAGGCGACCGGCCTGGTCACCACGGCGCAGGTGACCGACGCGAGCCCGGCCGCGTTCTTCTCCACCAGCGTCGACCGGGCCGCCCAGGACGACATCGCCCGCCAGTACCTCGAGGTCAGCAGGCCGGACGTGATCCTCGGCGGGGGCGAGGACTGGTGGCTGCCGGCCGGCAACCCGGGCGCCTACCCGGACCAGCCGCCCAAGGACCCCACCGAGGGCAGCCGCGGCACCGCCGGCGACCTGATCGCCAGGGCGAGATCCGACGGCTACCGGTACGTGTCCACGGCCGCACAACTCGCCGACGCGCGCCGGGGCAAGGTGCTCGGCCTCTTCGCGAACCAGGAGATGTTCGAGCAGCGCCCCGAGGGCCAGGGCGACCTCTACGATCCGCCGGTCAGCCTGGCCACGTTGACAGGCAAGGCCCTGGACCTGCTCTCCGGCGACCGCGACGGCTTCTTCCTGCTCGTGGAGGAGGAGGGCGTCGACGAGTTCGCGCACCGCAACAACGGCGGCCGCACGCTGCAGGCCATGGGCGAGCTCGACCGGGCCGTCGCCGTCGCCCGCGACTACGCCGCCCGGCACCGCGACACCCTCGTGATCGTCACCGGTGACCACGAGACCGGCGGGCTGGCCGTCGAAGACATCGACGCCGACGACGAGTCCGGTGACGGCGTGTCCGCCGAGGACGGCCCGTTCCGGGTCGCGGACTCGCCGTTCAGCTTCACGATCGACTGGACGACCGGCGAGCACACCGGTCAGGACGTGCCGGTCACCGCGTACGGGCCCTTCTCCGGCCGCTTCACCGGCAAGCATCCCAACACCTACGTCCACGAGGTGCTTGAGCCGCTGCTCACCCGATAAGGCGGACGCTCAGCGGGCGTGGGCGTAGGCGCCCGCGGCGATGTCGTCGAGCAGGGTGGGGCCGGTGGGCTTCCAGGCGAGCAGATCGCGGGTCCGGTCGCTCCTGCCCCGCATGTCGAGGCCGAAGAAGCGGCCGATGAACCCGAAGTGGGCCACCGCCTCCGACGGCGCGACCGAGGTCACCGGCAGATCCAGGAAGCGGCCGATGGCCTCGGCGATCTCCCGGGACGGGATGCCCTCCTCGGCGGCGGCGTGGACGCGGGTGCCGGCCGGGGCATGGTCGAGCGCGAGCCGGACGAGGCGGGCGGCGTCGCTGCGGTGGACCGCGGACCAGGCCGTGGTGCCGTCGCCCACGTACGCGGAGACGCCGGTGCGGCGGGCCGCGGCCACGATCTCGGCGATGAAGCCGTGGTCGCCGGCGCCGTGGACCGTCGGGGCGAAGCGCAGCGACACGGCGCGCACCCCGCGGTCGGTGTAGCCGAGGGCCAGGTTCTCGGTGCCGCCGCGCGCGGAGTCCGGGCCGGCCGCCGGGGACACGTCCGACTCCTCGGCCGGGCGGCCCTGGACCAGGCCCGCGATCCCGGCGGCGATCAGGAGCGCGCGGTCGCTGCCGGCCAGCTCCTCGGCCAGGGTCTCGACGGCGGCGCGCTCGGTGCGGTTGGTCCCGGCGAGGTCGGCCCAGTCGTGCTTGTTGGCGAGGTGCAGCACGGCCTCGGCCCCGGCGGCACCGCGGCGCAGGGCGGCCAGGTCGTCGAGGTAGCCGCGCAGCACGGTGGCGCCCTTGACCTGCAGGGATTGGGCGGCGGCGTCCGAGCGGGCGAGGCCGGTGACCTCGTGGCCGGCGGCGAGCAGCTCGCCGACGGCGGCGGATCCGATCCAGCCGCTGGCTCCGGTGACGAAAACACGCATGGCGGGAACTCCTTCTGATGTCAGGAACTGCCATCAGCGTACGGCGTGATGTCAGCGACTGTTATCGCATGCGGCTATGACGTCAGTCACTGTCATCACTAGAGTGGGGCCGTGGCACGGTGGGAGGGCGGCGCGCAGGAGCGCCTGCAGCAGGCGGCGCTCGGGCTGTTCGCGGAGCGCGGGTTCGAGGGCGCCACGGTCGCCGAGATCGCGGCCGCGGCCGGGCTGACCGAGCGCACGTTCTTCCGCTACTACGCGGACAAACGCGAGGTGCTGTTCCGCGACCAGGGCGCGTTCGAGCAGGCGTTCGTCACCGGACTGCGCGGCGCGCCCGGCGGCACGGGCCCGATGGCGATGATCGCGGCGGCGCTCGAGGCCGGCGCCGTGAGCCATCCGCAGGAGCGGCGCCCCTGGTCGCGTACGCGTCAGGAAGTCGTCTCCGCCCACGGCGCGTTCCAGGAACGCGAGCTCCTCAAGCTCTCGGCCCTCGCCGACACGCTGACCGGGGCCCTCGCCGAGCGCGGCGTCGACCCGACGACCGCGGCGCTGGCCGCCCAGAGCGGCGTCACCGTCTACCGGGCGGCCTTCGCAGCCTGGATCGCGGACGGCGAGGAGCGCCCGTTCGCCGAGGTCCAGCGCGAGATCCTCGGCAAGCTGCACGCCCTGCTGGGCACTCCCCCTGCCTGAGCACCCCCCTCGCGCGCCGCGAGACGATCACAGCGGCGCGGCGATCACGGCCGCGTGGCGAGGGCGGCGGCCCGGCGACCACGGCCGCGCGGCAATCACGGCCGCGCGGCAATCACAGCGGCGCGGCGATCACGGCCGCGTGACGATCACAGCGGCCCGGCGATCACCGCCGCACGGCGAGGGCGGTGTCGATGCGGTGGAGGATGGCGTCGAGCATCTCCGGGGTGGTGGCGAAATTGAGGCGTACGAACGACGCGCCGACGATGTCCGTGTGCTGCACGAACTCGTGGCCTGCACTGAGGAGCACCCGCCCGGCCCGGAGCAGGTGCCCGGCGGGGTCGGTCAGGCCCGTCCCGGCCAGGTCGAGCCACGCGAGATAGGTCGCCTCGGGCGGGAGGTACACGATCTCGGGGTGCGTCGCGGCCCACGCGGCGACGCGGTCCCGGTTGCGGGCCAGGAGGTCGAGGGTCGCCCGGTGCCAGGAGGCGGACTCGCGCCAGGCGGCGACGGTGGCGATGCGGCTCAGCACGCTCGGGGTGCCGAAGTAGTCCAGCGGCGCCCGGTCGAGCGCCTCGGCGGTCGGCGTGTGCCCGACGTGGACGACGGCGCAGCGCGTGCCCGCGAGGTTGAACGCCTTGGTCGCCGACGTCGCGGTGATGGTGCGGCCGGCGGTCCCGGGGCCGAGGGAGGCGAACGGGACGTGCCGGTGCGGCTCGTACGCGAGGTCGCTGTGGATCTCGTCGGACAGGACCGGGATGTCGTGCTCGGCGGCGAGCGCGGCCAGGCCGTGCAGCTCCTCCTCGCGGAAGGCGCGGCCGGTCGGGTTGTGCGGGTTGACCAGGACGAACAGGCGCGGCCGGGAACTCGCGAAGATCTCGCGGTGCCGGTCGGGGTCGATGACCCAGCCGGTCGCGGTGCGCTCGAGCGGCAGCGCGGCGATGCGCCGGCCGGCCCGCTGGATCGCGGCCAGGAACGGCGGGTAGGCCGGGACGTGCAGCGCGACCGCGTCGCCCGGGGCGGTGGTGTGCTCGATGACGATCTGCAGGATCTGGATCAGGTCGCTGAGCACCCGGGTGCGGCCCTCGCGGGGCTCCCAGCCGAAGCGGTCGCGCATGCGGTCGGCGAAAGCGGCGGCCACCGGGTCGCCGCCGGGCCAGTACGGGTAGCCGAGGTCCTGCCGATCGAGGGTTTCCCGGAGGCGGGCGCTCACCGGGCCGGGGATGCCCAGGTCCATGTCGGCGACCCAGGCGGGCAGCACATCGGGCTCGACGGCGGTCCACTTC
>CAKUMG010000306.1 GCA_934667465.1 uncultured Actinoplanes sp.
GCCTCGACCTCGTGCAGACCCTGCTCCGCGAGCGCCTTCTCGACCGGCTCGACCTGTGGGTGTTCCCGATCGTGCTCGGCGTCGGCAAGAAGGTGTTCGACGGCGGGGCGGTGCCCACGAACCTGACGCTTGTCGAGCCGCCCGTCACGTCGTCCAAGGGCGCGGTGCTGCTGCGCTACGGGCTCGCCGAGGGCGTCCCGGCCACCGGCGACATGCGCCGCGAGGACCGCGGTCTGAACTAACGTGGCGGGCATGACGGTGACGGTGACGACACCCACGGGTCATGTCGGTGCGCGGGTGACGCGGCTGCTGGTGCAGGCCGGCGTCCGCCCGCGGGTGCTCTGCCGGGACCCCGGCCGGTTGCGGGACGATCAGGTCGAGGTCCGGCGTGGAGACCTGACCGACGAGGGGTACGTGGTCACGGCTACGCGGGGCACGGAGGCGCTCTTGTGCGTCGTGCCCGAGGATCTGACCGCGGCCGACCCGCTCGCCGTCATGGACCGGGTGTCGGCCTCGTACGCGGCGGCGGTGGCGGCGAACGGGGTCCGCCGCGTCGTGCTGATCAGCAGCGTGGGGGCGGAGGTGCGGCGTGGTGCGGGCCTGATCGACGGGCTGGGCGGCGCCGAGGAGCGGCTGGGTGGGACGGGCGCGGCGGTGCTGGCTCTGCGCTGCGGATACCTGTTCACGAACCTGCTCACCGATCGTGATTCGCTGCTCGCGGGCAGCCTGACGACCACGATGACCGCGGACCGGCCGCTGCCCTGGGTCGATCCGCGCGACGTCGGTGACATCGCGGCGGCCCGGCTGCTGGCCCCTCCTGGAGAGGGGTTCGAGGTTCAGGCGGTGCACGGGCCGGAGGATCTGAGCTTCGCGCGGCTGGTCGCGATCGTCGGCGAGGTGCTCGGGCACGAGATCCGGCTGGACGTGATCACCGACGACGAGCTGCGGGCCGCGCTGGGCGGCTTCGGGATGTCCGGGCCCGCGGTCGAGGGGATCGTCGGCATGACCGCGGGCCTGCGTGACGGATTCGCCGCCGAGCAGCCCCGCGACGCCGTGAGCACGACGCCGACCACGTTGCGCAGTTGGGCGTACGAGCATCTTCGCAGTTGATTCTGCTCGTTCGCCGAGTGTGTTCGGCTGATCGTAACCGTTCGCAACGTGATCATGATCGCGAGATCGCCCCTGGTCCGGGACAATGCGGGGGTGAGTGTCGAGACGACGTTGTTGTTCATCTTCGCGGGAGTCGCGGTCGTGGTGGCGGTCCGCTGGTTCGCCGACCGGACCGGGCTGCCCGCCGCCGCCTTGCTGACCCTCATCGGTATCCTCTATGCCGTCCTCCCGGGGCCCAACATCGAACTGGACCCCCATCTCGTACTGACGCTGATCCTGCCGCCGCTGCTCTACAACGCGGCCCTGGACTCCTCGCTGCTCGACATCCGCCGCAACCTCCGTACGGTGATCAGCCTCTCGGTGGTGCTGGTGATCGTGACCGCGCTGGTGGTCGGCGTCGGGTTCCACTTCTTCGTCGCCGGCGCCACGATGGCGGCCGGCGTGGCGCTCGGTGCCGCGGTGGCCCCGCCCGACCCGGTCGCGGCGCTCGCGGTCGGCAAGCGGGTCGGCCTGCCCCGCAAGATCGTCACGCTGGTCCAGGGCGAGGGCCTGCTCAACGACGCGACCGCGCTGACGCTGCTCAGCGTGGCGGTGGCGGCCGCGGTCGGCGGCGAGTTCTCGTTCCCGCACGCGGTCGGCGACTTCTTCATGTCCGCGGCCGGCGGTGTGGTGGCCGGTATCGTGGTCGCCTACGCGGTCCGGGCCACCCGCCGGATCCAGCACGACCCGATCATCGCCAACGCGATCTCGCTGGTGACGCCGTTCGTCGCGTACGTGCTCGCCGAGGAGGTGCACGTCTCCGGCGTGCTCGCCGTGGTGGTCGCCGGCCTGATCGTCGGTCACGACACCCCGCGCCTGGCCACCGGCGCCAGCCGGCTGCAGGTCAGCGCGGTCTGGCGGCTCGTCGACTTCCTGCTCGAGGGCCTCGTCTTCCTGCTCATCGGCCAGCAGCTGCCGTGGGTCATCGAGGGCCTCAGCGACTACGAGACCTCGACGATCATCATCGCCGTCGCGATCTCGGTCGGCGCGGTGCTGATCCTGCGCCCGCTGTTCCTGATGCTGACCCAGCTGCTGCCCCCGGCCATGCACGCCCGCCTCGGCGGCGACCCGGACGTGGGCGACACGGCCAAGCGCGAGCGGGCCCTCAACGGCAAGGAGATCACCGCGCTCAGCTGGGCCGGCACCCGCGGCGTCATCACGCTGGCCGCGGTGTTCACGATCCCGCGGACGACGGACTCCGGCGCGCCGTTCCCGGACCGCGACCTGCTGCTCTTCTGCGCGTTCGTCGTCGTGCTGGTCACCCTGGTCCTGCAGGGGGTCACCTTCGCGCCGCTGGTCCGCAGGCTGGGCCTGCGCGCCAACGAGAACGACGAGGCCCGCGAGCGCAACGAGGCCCGGGTCGCCGCGGCGCAGGCCGCGATGGACCGGCTCGACGAGATCAAGCACGAGCAGCACACCGACGTCGAGGACCACGCGATCGACTCGGTGCAGAAGCAGCTCACGGTCCGGCTGGACCGCTACCGCCGCCGGCTCGACCTGCTCGACGCGGCCGACTCGGACGAGATGCCGGTGTCCGCGCAGTACGAGGCCGCCCTGCGCGTACGCCGGTCCGTGCTCGATGCGCAGCGCGAGGAACTGCTGCGCTGGCGCGACGCGGGGCAACTCTCCGACGAGAGCCTGCGCGTGCTGGAGCGCGAGCTCGACCTCGAGGAGCGCCTGCTGCCCGACCGGCCCCGCGCGTAGGAACGATGGCACGGGGGGAACTGCGCATCTATCTCGGCGCCGCGGCCGGCGTCGGGAAGACGTACTCCATGCTCGAGGAGGCGCACCGGCGTGCCGGGCGCGGCACTGACGTGGTGGTCGCGCTGGTGGAGACGCACGGCCGCGAGCACACCGAGGCGATGCTCGGTGGGCTCGAGGGCGTGCCCTCCCCGTCGGGGCTCGACCTCGGCGCGGTGCTGGCCCGCACGCCGGAGCTGGCGGTGGTGGACGAGCTGGCGCACACCAACGCCCCGGGCTCGCGGCACGCCAAGCGCTGGCAGGACGTGCAGGAGCTGCTCGACGCCGGGATCGACGTGCTGACCACGATCAACATCCAGCACCTGGAGTCGCTGCAGGACGTGGTCACCCGGATCACCGGGATCGAGCAGCGCGAGACCGTGCCGGACGCGGTCGTCCGCGCCGCGGAACAGGTCGAGCTGGTCGACCTGACCCCCGAGGCGCTGCGCCGCCGGCTCGCCCACGGCGACGTGTTCCCGCCCGAGACGGTCGACGCCGCGCTGGGCAACTATTTCCGTACGGGGAATCTGACCGCCCTGCGCGAGCTGGCGCTGCTCTGGCTCGCCGACAAGGTCGAGGCCCAGCTCGGCGCGTACCGCACCGACCACGGCATCGAGGCCACGTGGGAGACCCGGGAACGCGTCGTCGTGGCCCTCACCGGCGGCCCCGAGGGCGAGACCCTGATCCGGCGCGCCGCCCGGATCGCCGACCGCAGCCGGGGCGCAGCGCTGCTGGCTGTGCACGTGGCCCGCAACGACGGCCTCGTGGGCGCCGACCCGGCCCGGCTGTCCCGCCAGCGGGTGCTCGTCGAGAGCCTCGGCGGCTCGTACCACCAGGTCGTCGGCGCCGACGTGCCGCGTGCGCTGCTCGACTTCGCCCGCGCCGTCAACGCGACCCAGATCGTGCTGGGCGCCTCCAGCCGCGGCCGGGTGGCCCAGCTCTTCTCCGCGGGCGTCGGGGTCACCACGACCGCGCTGTCCGGGGCCATCGACGTGCACCTGGTGCCGCACGAGCGCGCCGGGCGGGGACGCGGCGCCCGGCGTCCTCCGGCAGCCCTGTCCCGCCGCCGACGCCTCGCGGGCTTCGTCGCGGTGCTGGCCGGGCTGCCCGTACTCACCGCGCTCCTGACCATCGACTCCGGGCTGTCGCTCACCGCGGACATCCTGCTGTTCCTCGTGGCCGTGGTCGGCGTCGCGCTGATCGGCGGGCTCTGGCCGGCGCTGCTCGCCGCGGTCTCCGGGTTCCTGGCCCTGAACTGGTTCTTCACCCCGCCGTACGGGCGGCTGACCATCGCCGGCACCGACAACCTGCTCGCCCTCGCGATCTTCGTGGTGGTGGCGGTCGCGGTCAGCTGGGTGGTCGACACGGCCGCGCGGCGGACCCGGCAGGCGGCCGAGGCGGGTGCCGACGCGCAGACCCTGGCCACGGTGGCCGGCGGCGTGCTGCGCGGGGACCGGCCGCTGATCGCGCTGATGGAGCAGCTCCGCGAGACGTTCACGCTGCAGTCGGTCACGCTGCTGTCCGGCTCGTCCGTCGTGGCCGCGGTCGGCGTTTCTTCCGGTGCTTTTTCCGAGGCCCCCGAGGTGGTGGTCGAGGTCGACGGGGAGCTGACGCTGCAGCTGCGGGGGCGGACGCTGGCTGCCTCCGACCGGCGGATCGTGGAGGCGTTCGCCGCCCAGGTCGCGGTCGCGCTGCGCCAGGAGCGCCTTGCCGCCGAGGCCGCCACCGCCCGCCCGCTCGCCGAGGCGGACCGGATGCGGACGGCCCTGCTGGCGGCGGTCAGCCACGACCTGCGTACGCCGCTGGCCTCCGCCAAAGCCTCGGTCGCCAGCCTGCGCAGCGCCGACGTCCACTTCGACGAGGACGACCGCGCCGAGCTGCTGGCCACGGCCGGCGAGTCCCTCGACCGCCTCGAACGCCTGGTCACCAACCTGCTCGACATGAGCCGTCTGCAGGCCGGCGCGCTGGGCGTGACGCTGCTCGCGGTGGGCGCCGAGGAGGTCGTGCCGCGCGCCCTCGACGACCTGGGGCCCGCCGGGCGTACGGTGCGGGCGATCGTCCCCGACGACCTGCCGGTCCTGCTCGCCGACCCGGGCCTGCTGGAACGCGTGCTGGTCAACCTGGTCGGCAACGCCCTGCGCTACAGCCCGCCCGGGCGGCCGCCGGTCGTCACCGCCAGCACCCTCGGCGACATGATGGAACGGCGCGTCGTCGACCATGGACCCGGCATCCCCGAGGACCGCTGGAACGACGTGTTCCTGCCGTTCCAGCGGCTCGGCGACCGCGACAACCACACCGGGGTCGGGCTCGGGCTGGCGCTCTCGCGCGGGCTCACCGAGGCGATGGGCGGCACGCTCACGCCGGAGGAGACGCCGGGCGGCGGGCTGACCATGGTGCTCGCGCTGTGGCTGGCGCCATGATCGGGTTCCTGCACACGTCGCCGGTGCACGTGGAGACGTTCCGGGGGCTGATGCGGACGCTGGCTCCCGGGGTCGGGGATCTGCACGTCGTGGACGAGTCGCTGCTGGCGGACGCGCGCGCCGGGCGGGACGTCTCGGAGCGGCTGCTGTCTCGGCTGCGGTCGCTGTCGGCGGCGGACGTGATCGTGTGCACGTGTTCGACGCTGTCCGGGGTGGCGGCGTCGCGGGGCGTCGCGGTGGGCGTACGGGTGCTGCGGGTCGACGAGCCGATGGCGCGTGCGGCCGTCGCGGCAGGCCGGCGGATCGGGGTGGTCGTCGCGGTGCAGTCGTCCCTGGCGCCGACGCTGGCCCTGCTGGAGTCGGTGTCCCTGCCGTCGACCGTGCTGGTGCCCGCTCTCTGCCTCGATGCCTGGCCGCTCTTCGCGGCGGGAGACCTTCGAGCTTATGCCGTACGCGTCGCCGAGCACGCGCGGTCGCTGGACGTGGACGTGGTCGTCCTGGCGCAGGCGAGCATGGCCCCGGCCGCGGATTTGCTCGCCGACCTGGGAAAACCTGTGCTGACCAGCCCGCGGCCGGCCGTCGAGCGCGCCCTAGCCCTCGTGGCCTAGGTGGCTGCGCTCGCCCTCGTGATCCAGGATGGTGAGCACCTCGGCGGGCCCGCCGTACGCGCCGAACGCATGCGGGACCATCGTCGAGAACGAGGCCGCCTCGTTGGTCCGGACCAGGATCGTCCGTTCGCCGAGGCGCAGCTCGACCGTGCCGGACAGCACGGTGAACCAGTCGCGCCCGGGATGCACCCGCAGATCCGCCGGCACCTTGCGGGTGATGCGCAGCTTCGAGACGGTCTGGCGGCTGTCCCGCGACAGCATCCAGGTGGTGACGCCGCGCTCCTCGTCGCAGTGCGGCCGGATCACCACGTCGTCGTCATCCGCCGACTCCACCAGCTGATCGAGGGTGGTGCCCAGCGCCCGGGCGCTCGCGGTCATCTGATCGAGCGCGATTCGCCGGTGCCCGGTCTCGATCCGGCTGAGCGTGGACGGGCTGAGCAGGCTGCGGCCGGCCAGCTCGTCCAGCGACCAGCCCCGGGCCACGCGCAGCCCGCGGATCCGCTGCCGGACCAGGCTCTCCAGATCCTTGTCCTGTCCCGATCCTTGCTTCATACGCAAGATGCTATGCCTTCGAGGCAAAGTATCGCTACGGTTTTCGCATGGCTCACGACCACTTGATCGAAATGCTCGACCTCGACGCCGAAGTCCTGGGGGACTACTACCGCGACCTGCTCGCCTGGGTGGGCAGCGAGGCCGCCGACCACCCCCGCGTCATCGACCTCGGTGCCGGCAGCGGCACGGGCTCCCTCACCCTCGCCCGCGAACTCCCCGGCGCCGAGATCACCGCCGTCGACGTCTCCCCGGAAATGCTGTCCCACCTGCGCACCCGGGCCGACGCCGCCGGCCTGACCGACCGCATCCGCACCGTCGAAGCCGACCTCGACCAGCCCTGGCCCGACCTCGGCCCCGCCGACCTGATCTGGGCC
>CAKUMG010000307.1 GCA_934667465.1 uncultured Actinoplanes sp.
CCGCCACGGTGTAGGTCAGCACCTCGGCGCCCTTGAAGCCCGGGTTCGGCGTGTACGTGATGCTGTTGTTCGCGTTGACGACGGCCGCGCCGTGCGCCGGGACGGCGACGGACTGCACCACGAGGGTGTCGCCGTCCGGGTCGCTGTCGTTGCCCAGCACCGTACGCGTCACCGCGGTCCCGTGCGTGGTGCTGCCGGTGTCGGGGGCGGTCACGGGTGCCCGGTTGACCGCCAGCGCGATCGTGCGGGTGTTGTTGGCCGGGACCGCGTCGGCGTACTTGCCGGTGACCGCGGCGGTGGCCGTGGCCGGGTCCGCGGCGGCGGACCGGGCGACCGCGTCGATGTGGGCGGTGGCCGTGGCACCGGTGGTCATCGTGCCGAGCGCGCACGTGACGACCTGGCCGGAGACCGTGCACGCGCCGGCCGGCGAGGTGCCCGCCGCCGGGGTGACCCCGGTCGGCAGGGTGAGCGTGAGAACGGAGTTCGGCTGCGCGTCGGGCCCGTTGTTGACCACGGTGAGGTCGTAGCCGACCGGGTCGTCGACGCCGTCCTTCTGCACCAGGTTCGGCGTGACCGTGCCGGTGACAGCCAGGTCGGTGGCGGCCGCGGTGACGGTCAGCGTGCTGACGTTGCTGGCGCCGCTGAGCACCAGCGGCGGCGTCGAGCTGGCGCCCTTGACGTTGATCAGCGCGACGTTGGTGATGGTGGCGCCGCCCGGGGTGTCGGGGTCGACGCGGACCCGGTAGGTCACCACCGTCGCTCCCCCGCCCGCGGGCATGGCGCCGCCGCTGGTGCCGTCGGCGCCGGTGCCGAGCCGGATCGTCGCCGAGCCGCCCTGCACCTCGGCCTGGTCGTCGCCCGAGGCGTCGGTGCGGGCGCTGCCGTCGATCGTGAGCGACCCGGGCACGTACGTGGTGCCGCTCGGGATGGCGTCGGTGATCACCAGGTCGGTGGCGCCGTCGTTGCCCTGGTTGCTGACGTCGATGCGGTACTCGAGGATGTCGCCGGGCTTGACCTGGCCGCCGTTGACGTCGGTCGGCGTGACGACGGCCTCGATGTCCGGCGCGTACAGGTCGGTGGCCATGGTGACCACACCCGGGTAGAACGTGTCCTGCGAGGTCGCCAGGCTCAGCGTCGCGCTGGTCTTGCCGTTGGCGAGCGCGGTCGTCGTGGTGAACTGGTCGATGTCGACGGCCATCAGGTTCGGGAAGTTCGGGTTGCGGGCGGTGTCGAGCACCCCGTCGTCGCTGACCGTGCTGTTGAAGTAGTTGTTCGCCGGGTTCGCGGCGTTGGACAGCGTGGTGCCGTCGAGCTTGATGGTGTCGCCGGTGATGCCGAGGTCACCCTCGTAGACCACGGTGCCGATCTTGGACTTGACGGTGCCGGTGGGCGGGGTCTGGAAACCGCTGACGACGATGTCCACGTTGGGGGTGGCGGGCGTACCGGAGCTGTTGATGTAGCCGAAGCCGTGGAAGATGCTCAGGTTGCGGACGGGATCGGCCGGATTACGGTACGCGATGACGAGCGCCCAGCCCGCGTAGCGCGAGTCGTTCTGGGTCGCCTGCACGTTGGCGACCGTGTAGGCGCCGTTGCCGGCCCCGGCGACGAGGCCGGTGACGTCCTTGAAGCCCTGGTAGAACTCGCGGCCGCTGATCGAGGCGCTGTCGACCTTGTCGGCGGTCAGCGACGTGTAGCCGCCGCCGGGCACCTTGAGGCGCACCTTGTTCTTGTCCGCCACCGACGGCGGGGCGATCGGCGCGTCACCGTTGTTGGTGTTGGTGGCCGACTCGGTGTCACCGCTCCAGTAGAGGCCGGCGAAGAGCACCGTGCTGCCCGCGGCGAGCGCGAGCGTGCTGCTGCTGGAGTTGAAGTTCGCGCCGCCGTCCGGGTCGACGTTGACGTACCGCATCTCCCACGTGTCGTTGTTGGTGTTGGCGCCGGTGCCGTTCTGCGCGTTGGTGCAGCCCGCGTCGGCGGTGCGGCAGGTGAGCAGCGTGTTGCCGCGCATGACGATGCCGCCGGTGGTGTTGATCCCGTACGCCATCCCGAACGCGGTGGTGATGTTGGCGTCCGCGCGCGGGCTCAGCACGACGGCGAGACCCGCGAGCAGCACGGCGACGGCGACCAGGGCCCGGTTCTTCCGGCTGGAGGCACGGGGGGACGTACGAATGCGTCGGTGCTGCATCGTTCCTGGGCCCCCGCGGTCGCGAACAGAAGACGAGACCGGAGTGGTCCCGACCTAGCGACGGTAGGAACCGGCCGTTGCGGAACGGGTGCAGAAGGGGCGCTGCCAGGAAGCAGACCGATCAGCCGCGCAGCGGCGATCGTCACCCGCGCAGCACGGGCCACCAGGAAAGCCTCGGGGGCCGCCGTCGAGCGGCCCGTCAGCCGCGCAACACCGCGACGAGGAAGTCCGACTCCGGGGTGAAGGGGCGCAGGTCCCACGTGCCGAGCAGCAGGTCCGGCGTCAGCCCGGCGTCCTTCGCGTCGGTCAGGAACTCGTCGAAGCCGTAGCCGCGGCCGGCCCCGAAGCCGATCACCGCCCGGCCGTCCTCGCCCAGGTGCCCGGCGAGCCGCCGCAGCGCCTCGGCGCGGGTCGACGGTGCCAGGAACGCGAACACGTTGCCCGCGCACACCACGATGTCGAAGCGCTTCTCGGGCAGGTCGAGCTCGGCGAGATCCCCCACCAGCCAGGTCGCCTGAGGGTGCTGGGTGGTCGCCTCGGCGATCAGCTCGGGGTCGAGGTCGACGCCGGTGACCCGGTGCCCGGCCGCGGCCAGGGTGCCGCCGACCCGCCCGGTGCCGCACCCGGCGTCGAGGATCGCGGCGCCGCGCGGCACCATCGCGTCGATCAGCCGGGCCTCGCCGTCCAGGTCGGCGCCCTGCGCGGCCAGGTCCCGGAACCGCTGGATGTACCACTGGGCGTGGCCCGGGTTCTCGGCTTTCTCACGCAGCCAGAGATTCTCCTCGGTCACCGCACCCACCCCATTTTTTCACCGGACCGATCAACAAGGCCACGGTAGCCCGCGCCGGAGACCGCCGCCAATCCGACCGTTATGTCATGATATGGACGTGTTGACGCGCCGGGCCTTCCTCGCCGTTCCCCTGATCACCGCGCTGCCGGCCGGCCCGGACTGGCGGGCCTTGGAGCGAGCGGTCGACGGATCCGTGCACCTGCCCGGGACGGGCGGCTACGACCCCGCGCGGCGGCTCGTCGATCCGCGGTTCGACCGGGTGCGGCCGCCGGCCGTGGTGCGGTGCGCGCACGCCGGCGACGTGACGGAGGTCGTGCGGTTCGCGCGCCGGAGCGGGCTGCGCATCGTGCCGCGCGGAGGCGGGCACTCGTACGTCGGCGACTCGACCTCCGGCACCGGGATCGTGCTCGACCTGCGGTCACTCGGCTCGGTGGCGTACGACTCGGGCAGCGGCACGGCGACGGTCGGTGGCGGCGCGGTGCTGATGGACGTCTACCACACGCTCGGCGCGCGCGGGGTGTCCGTGCCCTCCGGGTCGTGCGGCACGGTCGGGATCGGCGGGGTTACCCTGGGTGGGGGCATCGGCATGGCGGCTTCCGCGTACGGGCTCACGTGCGACGCGGTCACCGGCGCCGACCTGGTGACGGCGGACGGGTCGCGGCGCACGGTGGACGCGCGCCGCGACCCGGAGCTGTTCTGGGCCCTGCGCGGGGGCGGCGGCGGGCAGTTCGGCGTCGTCACGTCGTGGCGGCTGCGCACCCACCGCACCGGCGAGGTGGGCACCTTCGTGCTCACGTACCGATGGGCGGACGCCGCCCGGGTCGCCGCCGGCTGGCAGACCCGCATCGGCGCGGCCCCCGACGAGACGTGGTCGGCGTGCCAGTTCTCCTCGGACAGGCAAGGGCGTCTGCGCGTACGGGTCTCCGGGGTGGTCCTGGGCGGCGACGCGGACCCCGAGGTCGCGGCGCTCGTCAGGGCGATCGGGCGGTCGCCGGCCTCGGTCACGGTGACCCGGCGGCCGTACCTGGACGTGGTGCACGACCGGGCCGGCTGCGACGACGACGCGAGCTGCGCGCGGCGCGGCACCGAGCTCGTGGGCAGCGAGATCTTCGGCCGGGCCCTGCCCGCGGCGGGAGTCGCGGCGCTGCTGGCCACCGTCGAGCGCCGGGCCCGGGCGCGGCGGCCCGGCATCGCGAAGCTCAAGCGGATGACCGGGGCGGCCGGGCGGGTCCCGGTGGCGGCGACCGCGTTCCCGTGGCGTGGCGCGCACACGATGCTGCAGTGGCTGGTCGAGCCGGCGGACGCGGACGCGGCGACCGTGCGGGACGGGTACGCCTGGATCGACGGCGGGCACCGGGCGATGGCGGCGTGGTCCTCGGGGCGGTACGTCAACTACCTCGAGCCGGGGCCGGCGGAGCTGCCGCGCTACCACGGGCCGCACCTGGCCCGGCTGCGCCGCGTCCGGCAGAGCGCCGACCCGGGGCGGATCTTCGCGTCGCCGTACGCGCTATGAGCTCTGGACCCCGTCCATGCGGATGTCGTCGACCTTGACGGTCACGCCGGTGACGTGCAGGCCGTAGCTCTCGACCGCCTCGATGACCGCGGTCCGCACCTCGGCGGTGACGTCCGACACCACCTCGCCGCCCGCGATCACCAGCACGACGGTGATGGCCACGTCGGTCCCGTCCACCTTCGCCGTGACGCCGCGCCGGGCGTCGCCGACCTCGTCCAGGCCCACCTTGTCGAGCACCGCGTTGAAGAAGCGGGCCACGTCGCCGCCGAGCTCGGCCACGCCGGGCACGGCCCGCGCGGCGGCACCGGCGATCTTCTCGACGACCTCGCGCTCCACGTGCGTGGTGCCCCGGTACGCGGCGACCTCGACGACCTCGGCACCGCCTTCCCGCGGCGGCTGCGCGGCCACCACGGCGGGCAGGAACATCTCCAGGGTGCGGTCGCCGGGGTGTTCCTGGTCACTCACGTTCGGTCCCCCACGCACGCTCGATCGCGCGCATCCCGATGGCGCGCGCACGGGGAGCGTACAGAAGCGGGGTCGTGATTGGTCAGTCGGCCCGCTCGAGAAGATCGCGGACCGCGGCGAACATCCGGAAGACCTCGATCCGGCCGTCGAGGAAGCCGCGCCGGTAGTCCGCCCCGGTCTCCGGGTGCTCGGCCCGCGCCGCGTCCCGCTGCCCCTCCAGGGCATCGACGCGGCCGGCACCGTAGGCCAGCAACGCGTCCTCCATGTCCTCCCCCTCCCGGCGTCCGGCGCCGCCCGCCGGGGTCCCACCAACGTCGCACGCTGGGCAAACGTCCGGCACCGGCCGTACCGCCGACCCCCGCCCCCACCGATACGGCAACCGCTGCACCGAGCGTGACCGGCACCTGCTCACGCGTCACGGCCGCGCGCGGTTGGTGGCCTTCTGAGCGGAGCACCGGATTTGCCGCGCTTCTCCGGTTCGGGAGCCGGGTTGTGACGGTTTCATGTCAGTCACTGCACGGGCCCGACTCGCTTGGCAGACAGTTGTGGGACATCACGCGCGCTCGCGTTTCGGCCCGCCGCGGGCGTGGGAACCGCCGGGTCGTCCCGTTCGGCACCACAGTCTCGGAGAAACCCGTGGAAGTTACCGGCTTCATCAGCGCGATCATCATCGGTCTGATCATCGGCGTGCTCGGCCGGCTCGTCGTACCGGGCAGGCAGAACATCAAGCTCTGGGTGACCGTCCTCATCGGCATCGCCGCCGCCATCATCGGCACGTTCCTCGCCGCCGCGTTCGGCGTCGACGACACCCGCGGCATCGACTGGATCGAACTGGCCCTGCAGGTCGGCCTCGCCGCGGTCGGCGTGGCCATCGTCGCCGGCGCCGCCGGCCGCAGCCGCTGACCCGTTCGCTCAGAGGCCCCGGCGCGTGCTGCGCCGGGGCCTCTCCGTGCCCGCACACCATGCGCCGGGGCCTCTCCGCGCTCCCCCGCGCACCAGGATTGCGGCGAAGGTCACCGTCCGTGGTCGGCGAGCCTGAGCGACGGTCGGCCGCCCATGGGCGAGGATCGCTGGATGGAGGAGATCGACACGTCCGTGCTGCCGCCGCGACAGCGGGCCATCCTGGGGGTCATCCGGGACTGGGCCGTCAAGCACGGCTACTCCCCGTCGACGCGCGAGATCGGGGACGCCGTCGGGCTCGCGCCGTCGTCGGTCGGGCGGCACCTGCGGGCGCTCGAGGAGCACGGCTTCCTGCGCCGCGGGCGGACGGCGTCGCGGCCGGTGGACGTGCGCATGTTCCTAGAGAGCACCGGCCCAGGCTTCGGCGAGGCGCGGCCGGACACTGTGGGCATTCCGCTGGTCGGCACGATCGCCGCGGGCAGCCCGATCCTGGCCGAGGAGAGCGTCGAGGAGACGCTGACCCTGTCGCGGGACCTGGTCGGGCGCGGCACCCTGTTCTCGCTGCGCGTCCAGGGCGACTCCATGATCGACGCGGCCATCTGCGACGGCGACATCGTGGTGGTACGCCAGCAGCACGAGGCGTGGAACGGCGACATCGTGGCCGCGATGATCGACGACGAGGCCACCGTCAAGGTGTACCGGCGGCGCGGCGGGCACGTGCTGCTCGAGCCGCGCAACCCGGCGTACGAGCCGCTCGACGGTGACCGCGCGGTGATCCTGGGGAAGGTCGTGTCGGTTCTGCGCCGGATCTGACCCGCTCTTTTCCGGCTGCTTTTGCCGGCCCGGTCCGCGCTTTCCCGCTCGGCCGCCTTTGCGGCTCGGCCCGCGTTTTTCCCGGCCCGGCCCACTTTTCCCGGCCCGGCCCCGCGCCGGTCCGGCGCGGGGGCAGCCCCGGCGGGGCTCAGATCTCGAGCGACGCCTCGCTGCGG
>CAKUMG010000308.1 GCA_934667465.1 uncultured Actinoplanes sp.
CACTGATGCGCGGGCTGCCCGCCGTCGCTGCCACGGTCAAGCCGTTCGTCACGGGCTATCAGAGCAACGTCATGGCGAATCTCACCGTCGAGAGCAACGCCGTCGTGCGCATCCTCTCGGGCATGCAGCGGCTCTGGCACACCGGCGCGAGCTGGGACGACGGCCGGGTCCTCAACCCCGCCGTGCTGCGCGCGAACATGCGTCATGTCGCCGAGGTCACCCGGAGGCGGACCCGGGCCGAGGGCGCCCGCGCGTTCGTGCAGGACCGGCAGCACCAAAGCTATGCGATCCTTGCGGGACTCGGGCCGTACTCCGCGGCGTACAAGCGGATCGCTCTGGCAGTCACCGGCATCACCCAGGCGCCGGCGACCACCCCGGCGACCACGATCAGCGACACCCTGCCCGCCGACGCCCCCGCGGGCTCGGCGCTCGGTGCCGGCTCTCCGGCCTCGCCGCTCGGCGACGTGGTGACGCTGGTCAACACCGTCCGCGGGCCGTTCGCGTCGGGCAACCCGAGCAAGGCCGCCTACCGCTACCCGCGGCCGTGGCGGATGACCGCGGAGAGCCGCGTCGTGCCGACCGGGGCCGTCGACGCGTACGGCTATCCGGTCTATCGGAGTGACGTCGTGGTCGAGCCGACCCTGCTGCGCCAGCGCGGCCTCGACCCGGCCGACGACGGCGGGTTCCCCAGCGGCCACACGAACGCGTTCCACCTCGCCGCGCTCGCCTACGCCTACGCGATCCCGGAGCGGTTCCAGGAGCTCGTCACCGCCGCGTTCGACCTGAGCGACACCCGCATCGTCTCCGGCATGCACTCGCCCGTCGACGTCATCGGCGGCCGCATCATGGCGACCGCCCTCGCCGCCGCCACCCTCAACGACCCGGCCCACGCCTCGCTCAAGGCCGCGGCCCGCCGCCAGGCGCAGACAACCCTGCTCCCGTACGCCGCGAGCACCGCGCCCGACGCCTACCGCGACCGCCGCGCGAACCGCAGACTCGTCGAGGCCAAGCTCACCTACGGTCTCCCCCGGAACCGCGCGAGCACCCCGATGACCGTCCCGGCCGGCGCCGAGGTGCTCCTCGAGACCCGCCTGCCGTACCTGACCGCCGCCGCCCGCCGCGAGGTTCTGCGCACCACGGCGGTGGAGGCCGGCCACGTCCTCCTCGACGGCCCCGAACACTGGGGACGCCTCGACCTGTTCGCGGCCGCGGACGGCTTCGGAGCCTTCGACCGCGACGTGACCGTCACCATGGACGCGTCCGCGGGCGGCTTCTCCGCGGCCGACACGTGGCGCAACGACATCACCGGCCGCGGCGCCCTGACCAAGGCCGGCCCGGGCACCCTCACCCTGACCGGCGCGAACACCTATCGGGGCGGCACCACCGTCACGGCGGGAACCCTGACCGCGGCGTCGGCGAACGCCCTCGGCAGCGGCGATGTCGTGGTCACCGGCGGCACGCTGCGGGCCACCTCGCCGCTGCGCATCCGCGGCGACTACCGGCAGCGCGGCGGCACCCTCGCCGGCACCCTGCACGTCGAGGGCCGCGCCGACCTCGGCGGCACCCTGGACGTGTCGGCGCACCCCCGCGGCTGGAAGCTGTCCGCCCGCAAGGTCACGGGCCGCTTCGCGCGGATCGTCGCACCGAAGGGCTACCGCGCCGAGGCCAGCTACACCCGCACCACCGTCACGGTCCACCTCCGCCGCGCCTGACCCGCGGCTCAGGGCTGGATCCAGTCCAGGGTCCGTTCGACTGCGCGCCGCCAGTTGCCGTACTCGGCGGCGCGCAGCCCCGGGTCCATCGCCGGCAACCACTGCCCCGCCCGGTGCCAGTTGTGCCGCAGGTCCTTCAGGTCCGGCCAGTAACCCACGGCCAGCCCGGCCGCGTAAGCCGCCCCGAGCGCCACCGTCTCCGCAGCCAGCGGCCGCACCACCGGCACGTCCAGGACGTCCGCGATGCACTGCATCAGCAGGTTGTCCGCGGTCATCCCGCCGTCGACGCGCAGGGTGGAAAGCGTCAGCCCCGAGTCCGCGTTCATGGCGTCGACCACCTCACGCGTCTGCCACGCCGTCGCCTCCAGGACGGCACGCGCCAGGTGTCCCTTGGTGATGTAGGAGGTCAGGCCCACGATCACGCCGCGCGCCTCGGAGCGCCAGTGCGGCGCGTACAGCCCCGAGAACGCCGGCACGATGTAGCAGCCGCCGTTGTCACTCACGGTGCGGGCGAGGGTTTCGATCTCCGGCGCACTGGTGATCAGCTCCAGCTGGTCGCGGAACCACTGCACCAGCGACCCGGTGATGGCGATCGAGCCCTCGAGCGCGTAGTGCGCCGGTTCGCCGCCGATCTGGTAGGCGACCGTGCTGAGCAGCCCGTGTTCCGAGCGGACCAGGCCGGTTCCGGTGTTCAGGAGCAGGAAACTGCCGGTCCCGTACGTGCATTTCGCCTCGCCGGGGCTGAAGCAGGTCTGCCCGAACAGGGCCGCCTGCTGGTCGCCGAGCGCCGCGCCGATCCGGACGCCGGGGAAGGCCGCGGTGGCAGTGCCGAGGACCGCCACCGAGGGGCGGACCGTGGGCAGCATCGCGCGGGGGATGCCGAAGAACTCCAGAGACTGCGGTGACCAGTCCAGGGTGTGGACGTCGAGCAGGTTGGTGCGGCTGGCGTTGGTGACGTCGGTGAGGTGCAGGCCGCCCGTCAGGTTCCAGATGAGCCAGGTCTCCATCGTGCCGAACAGGATCTCCCCGCGTGCAGCGCGGTCGCGCAGGCCGGGCGTGTGGTCCAGCATCCAGCGGATCCGCGGCCCGGAGAAGTAGGTCGCCAGCGGCAGCGCGGAGCGTTCCTGCACCGCCTCGGCGCCGGGCAAAGATCGCAAAGACGAGACGAGATTGTCCGTACGCGTGTCCTGCCACACCAGCGCGCGGCCGACCGGGACGCCGGTGTGCCGGTCCCACAGCACCGTCGTCTCGCGCTGGTTCGCGATGCCCACGGCCGCGACCTCGGCCACGGTGATCCCGGCGCGGCGCAGGGCCAGGGGTGCGAGCCGTTCGACGTTGCGCCAGATCTCCGCCGCGTCGTGCTCGACCCAGCCGGGCTTCGGGAAGTACTGCTTGTGCTCCTGCTGGGCGAGCGAGACCAGCTGCCCCCGCCGGTCGAACACGATGCACCGGGTCGACGTGGTCCCCTGGTCGATCGCGACCACGTAGGAGTCGGTCATGACGGAACCAGGTCGCGGGGGATGGCGTCGATCGCGACCACGTAGGAGCCGGTCATGACAGGACCAGGTCCCGGGAGATGGCGCGGGCCGCGTCGCGGACACAGCCGACGAGCCGGGGCCGCGGCTGGTAGCGGCTGTCGCAGAGCCGCTCGACCGGGCCGGAGATGCCGATCGCGCCGACGACGAGCCCCCCGTGGCCGCGCAGTGGGGCGGCGATCGCGGCCTGCCCGAGCGTCAGCTCCTCGATGTCGGCGGCCCAGCCGGCCGTCCGGACCCGGCTGAGTTCGGCGGCGAGGTCCGCCGGCGCCACGATGGTCCGGCGGGTGTAGCGGTCGTGGAAGGCGGGCATGGCGGCCCGGTAGGCCAGGAGCACCTTGCCCAGCGCCGTCGCGTGCAGCGGGAGCCGGGTGCCGACGTCGAGGGTCTGGAACGTGTCGTCGGGCCGGAACACGTGATGCACGACCAGCACGGCCTGCTCGGAGAAGCAGCCGATCCGGACCGCCTCGCCGGAGCGCGCGGCGAGCGGGTCCGCCCAGTTGATCGAGCGGGAGCGCAGTTCGTTGACGTCGAGGTGGCCGGCGCCGAGGTGCAGCAGCCCGGGCGCGATCAGGTAGTGGCCCGACGCGCGGTCCTGGTCGACGAAGCCGACACCCTGCAGCGTACGGAGGATGCCGTGGACCGTGCCCTTGGCCAGGTCCAGCGAGCGGGCGATCTCGCCGAGCGGCAGATGGCCGGGCTCACCGGCGAGCATCCGCAGGACCGCGGCGGCTCGCTCGATCGACTGCACCGTTCCGGGCACGTTACGAACACTATGCGAGACCGTTTCACAGCGACAGGTGTTGATGTTCGGCAATGTCGAACGGGGCTCGTTGCTCACGCCGGGCGCCAAACCTAGCGTCGGGTCATGGCAGCACTACGGAAAGTCCCCCCTCTCGCGGGCGAGCTGGCCGCGGAGTTCGCCGGGACCATGATCCTGATTCTCTTCGGCGTGGGTGTCGTCGCGCAGGTGGCGGGCGGCGGCATCGGCGACCACGACAGCATCGCGTGGGCGTGGGGCCTCGGCGTCATGCTCGGCGTCTACGTGGCCGGACGCATCAGCGGCGCCCACCTCAACCCCGCCGTCACCATCGCGCTCGCGGCCTTCAAGGGCTTCTCGTGGCGCAAGGTGCTCCCCTACTCGCTCGCCCAGTTCCTGGGCGCGTTCGTCGCCGCGCTGCTGGTGCGGTGGAACTACACCGAGGTCCTGCACGCGGCCGACCCGGGGCTGACGATCAAGACGCAGGGCGTGTTCTCCACGCTGCCCGGCAACGGCACGCTGCCGGTCGGCGAGTGGGGCGCGCTGCGCGACCAGGTGATCGGCACGGCCATCCTGCTCTTCCTGATCCTCGCCGTCACCGACGCCGCCGGCACCCCGCCCGCGGCCAACCTCGCCCCGTTCATCATCGGCCTGATCGTGGTGGCCATCGGCATGGCGTGGGGCACCAACGCCGGGTACGCGATCAACCCGGCCCGCGACTTCGGCCCGCGGCTCGCCAGTTTCCTCACCGGGTACGGGGGCGCCTTCCGGGACCAGACGGGGTACCTGTACTTCTGGATACCGATCGTCGGTCCGATCGTCGGCGGCCTGCTCGGCGCCGGGCTCTACCAGGGGCTGGTGGGTAGATTCCTGCCCAAGGCCGGTGAGCCGGAACCGGGCCGCATCCCCACCCAGGACACACCAGAGACCGTGGAGGCACGCCGTGGCTGACTTCGTCGGAGCAGTTGATCAGGGCACGACCAGCACCCGCTTCATGATTTTCGATCACGGTGGCAACGAGGTCGCCCGGCACCAGCTCGAGCACGAGCAGATCCTCCCGCAGGCCGGCTGGGTGGAGCACAACCCGATCGAGATCGCCGAGCGGACCACCTCGGTCATCCGGACCGCGATGCAGAAGGCGAACCTGCAGGCCACCGACCTGGCGGCGCTGGGCGTCACGAACCAGCGCGAGACGACGGTGGTCTGGGACCGCCGGACCGGCCGGCCCTACTACAACGCGATCGTGTGGCAGGACACCCGTACGGACAGAATCGCCTCCGCCCTCGACCGTGACGGGCGCGGCGACGTCATCCGCCGCAAGGCCGGCCTGCCCCCGGCGACCTACTTCTCCGGCGGCAAGATCCAGTGGATCCTGGAGAACGTCGACGGGGTCCGCGAGGCCGCCGAGCGCGGCGACGCGATCTTCGGCAACACGGACAGCTGGCTGCTCTGGCACATGACCGGCGGCGTCGACGGCGGCAACCACGTCACCGACGTCACCAACGCCAGCCGCACGATGCTGATGAACCTGGAGACCCTCGACTGGGACGACGAGCTGCTGGGCTTCTTCGGCATCCCGCGGCAGATGCTGCCCGAGATCCGCCCGTCGTCGGACCCCGACACTTACGGCGTGGCGCGCTGGCCCGGCCCGCTCGGCGGCGAGGTGCCGCTCACCGGCGACCTGGGCGACCAGCAGGCCGCGACGGTCGGCCAGGTCTGCTTCAACGTGGGCGAGGCCAAGAACACCTACGGTACGGGCAACTTCATGCTGCTCAACACGGGTACGGAGCTCGTACGCTCGGAGCACGGCCTGCTCACCACGGTCTGCTACAAGTTCGGCGACGCGGCCCCCGTCTACGCGCTCGAGGGCTCGATCGCGGTGACCGGCTCGGCCGTGCAGTGGCTGCGCGACCAGCTGCACATCATCAACGACGCCTCGGAGAGCGAGCGGCTGGCGGCGTCGGTCCCGGACAGCGGCGGGGTCTACTTCGTGCCCGCGTTCTCGGGGCTGTTCGCGCCCTACTGGCGCTCCGACGCGCGCGGCGCGATCGTGGGACTGTCGCGCTACAACACCGGCGCGCACCTCGCACGGGCCACGCTCGAATCCATCTGCTACCAGACCCGCGACGTCGTCGAGGCGATGGCGCAGGACTCCGGGGTCACGCTCGACGTGCTCAAGGTGGACGGCGGCATCACGGTCAACGACCTGTGCATGCAGATCCAGGCGGACGTGCTCGGCGTGGCGGTCAGCCGCCCCGTGGTCGCCGAGACGACCGCGCTCGGAGCCGCGTACGCCGCAGGTCTTGCCGTGGGTTTCTGGAAGAACACCGACGAGCTGCGCGACAACTGGAACGAGTCGCAGCGCTGGCAGCCCGGCTGGGACGCGGAGCAGCGCGAGACCGGCTACGGGCGCTGGAAGAAGGCCGTCCAGCGCACTCTCGATTGGGTCGACGTTGACTGACACCTCGCTCTCCCCCTCCGGACGGCAGGCGGCGCTCGAGGCCCTCGCCGGCCAGGAGGTCGACGTGCTGGTCGTGGGCGGCGGCGTGGTGGGCGCGGGCTGCGCCCTCGACGCCGCCACCCGCGGCCTGTCGGTGGGCCTGCTCGAGGCCCGCGACTTCGCCTCCGGCACCTCCAGCCGGTCCAGCAAGCTGATCCACGGCGGCCTGCGCTACCTGGAGATGCTCGACTTCGCCCTGGTCCGCGAGGCGCTGCGGGAGCGGGGGCTGATCCTGCAGCGCCTGGCGCCGCACCTCGCGCGGCCGGTGCCGTTCCTCTACCCCCTCAAACACCGGGTCTGGGAGCGGCTGTACGCGGGGACGGGCGTGCAGC
>CAKUMG010000309.1 GCA_934667465.1 uncultured Actinoplanes sp.
GCGGATCACGGCTCTACCGGCATGCCGCCCGCGACGTGCGCAGCGACGCCGCGCTCGACGTGGAGCCACGGGTCGCGGAGCCCGGGTCGGTGCTCGTCGTGGACGGGATCTTCCTGCACCGGGAGGAACCGGCCTTGGCGTGGGACCTGTCCGTGTTTCTGGTGTCCTGACCCGCCGCCGGGGCGGGGGCCGGATGCGCGGTTGCCGGGCCGCGCATCCGGGCGAGATCCCGGCGCCGAGCGGCCGGTGCTGGTCGGCACGCCCGGAGCCGGGGTGCCCGGCGGTCGGCAACGGCCGCCTCCGTTACCGCCGCCGGACAATGTCCATGGTGCGCGAGGTTCCTTCCGTTGCTCCACCGTCGGCCTGCCGCAATTGCGGATCCCCGCACTTTCTTGCAGCCCGATGCGGCGGCTTGCAGACCCGCAGGAGCCGCGTCGTAGCAGGTCACGAGCGCGATTGGTTAGCAACGGTGATCCGGCGGGCGGCGGAACAGCCACGCGCTTGCGTACCTTTCCAGTTCTGCGGGATCCGGCTAGACCGGCCGTTCGGTGCGGTCCTCCTCGGGCACCTCGCCCTCGGCGTAGAGGGTTTCGACGCGCGCCCACGCCGCCGTGGCCGCCGCCTGCTGGCCCTGGGCGCGGCAGAGGCGCGCCAGCGTGCCCTGGGCGCGGACCTCGAGGTAGGCGGCGTCGCAGCCGGCGAAGCAGCGGGCGGCCAGGCGCAGTTCGTCGGCCTCGGCCCGGGGCTCGGCCTGGGCGTGGCGCAGGGCCGCCAGGGACAGGTGCACCCGGCCCTCCAGCAGGGCGTCGGCGTGGTCGCGGGCGAGGGCGACAGCGGTACGGAGGTGCCGGCCGGCCTGGGCGTGGTCGCCGCGGGCGCGGGCGAGCTCACCGAGGCCGTGGGCCGCGTACGCGAAGACCTGGCTCTTGGTCTTGCCGGCCGCGGTGCTGACGTCGGCGAACGCGGCCTCGGCGCCGGGGAGGTCGCCGGCTTCGAGGCGGGCGCAGCCGGACCAGTAGCGGGCCTGGGTGATCATGCGGGAGCCGAGCAGGGCGGCTGCCTGTTCGGCCTGGGTGAGGACGCGCCCGGCAGCGTCGATCTCGTGCCGGTCGAGGTGGACCTGGCCCATGAAGCGCAGCGTCTGCGCGCAGCCGACCGGGTCGCCGGCCGCCTCGTAGCCGTCCAGCGCCTCGCGGAACAGCGCCAGGGCGCGGGTCGGGGCGCCGCGGCGGCGCCAGGCGTTGCCGAGGGTGCGCTGCGCGATGGCGAGGCCGTGCAGTTCCTTCTCGTCGGCGAGCAGCTCGACGGCCTGGGTGAGCTCGGGGACGCCCGACACGCCGTCGCGGTGACCGCCGGCGACCAGGGCGGGCTGGCCGAGGCAGGCCAGGACCATGCCCTCGCCGCGGCGGTCGCCGGCAGCGCGGCAGGCCGCGAGGGCGACCTGGTGCGTCTCGTGCCAGTCGTCGTGCTGGTGCTCCCGGGTGTAGAACTCGTGCGCCGAGACGGCCAGGTCCCAGCACACGGCGGCCAGGCCGAGCCGCGCGGCGAGCTGGACGGCCGCGCGGATGGTGAGCTGTTCGGTCAGGAACCAGGCGGTCGGGTCCGCCTCGACCTCCGCGTACGCCGCGCGGGGCAGCCCGAGCGCCACCGCCTCGCTGTGGACGACCTCGTAGTCGCCGCCGCACAGTTGCGCGTGGGCGTGCCGGACCAGGCCGAGCAGGGCCACGCACACGCGGGCCAGCAGGTTGTCCGGGTCGGGGCGCTGCGCCTGCGCGCGGCGGAACGCGTACTCGCGGGTCAGGTCGTGGAAGCGGTAGCGGGGCAGCGGCGCCGGGCTCACCTCCACCATCGACGCCGCGTGCAGTCCGGCGAGCGCGGCGCGGCCCTCCTCCGGGTCGTCGCTGAGCGCGGCGGCGGTCCACGCGCCGAACGTGGGCGCCGTCAGCAGGCCCAGGTCGGTGAAGAGCCGGCGATGCCCCACCGGCAGCGGGGCCAGGCCGGTCTCCAGGGTGCGGGCCAGGCTCACCGACCCGGACTCGTACGCCTCCGGCCCGTGCTGCCGCAGCCGGCGCGCCAGCTCCGCCGTGGGCAGCGGATCGTCGTGCACCCGCAGGACGGCGGCGATGCGCAGCGCCAGCGGCAGCCCGCCGCAGAGCGACACCACGTCGCGGACGGCCTCCCGCTCGGCGCTCAGGTCGATCCGGGAGGCCGCCACGATCGACTCGAACAGCGTCGCCGCGTCGCCGGCGCCGAGCGGTTCCAGCGTGCCGACGTGGTGGGCGCCGTGCACGTCGGGCAGCCGCCGCCGCGCCGTGACCAGCACCTTGCAGCCGTCGCCCGCGGGCAGCAGCGGCAGCACCTGGGCGCCGTCGGCGGCGTCGTCGAGCACGATCAGCATCCGGCGCTCGGCCAGCATGGACCGGAACAGCGCGGCGCGTTCGCCCGGCGACTCGGGCACCACGGGCACGTCGAGCGAGCGCAGGAACTGGGCGAGGATCTCCCCGGGGGTGGCGGGGTCGGTCGTGGTGCCGCGCAGCTCGGCCCAGAGCTGCCCGTCCGGGTAGTCGGCGCGGCAGGCGTGGGCGGCGCGCAGCGCGAGCGCGGTCTTGCCGATGCCGCCGGGACCGGGCACGACCAGGACCCGGTACGCGGCGTCGCCCGCCAGCTGCCACGACAGCTCGGCCAGCAGCGCCTGGCGGCCCACGAAGTCGGCGGGCGCGGCGGGCAGCTCGCGCGGCGTCGCGTGCGTGCCCCGGGCCGGCAGCGCCGCGGCGACGTCCTGGCTGCTCCTGCTGAGCTGGTACGCGAGGGTGCGCAGCCCGGTGTCGGGCTCGCCGGTCTCCTCGGCGTGCCGGTGCGCGTACCGGTCGTACACCTCGATGCCCTCGGAGCCGTGCCCGCACTCGTAGAGCGTCCGGATCAGGAGTTCGTGCAGCTTGTGATCGGTGGGGAACTCTTCGGCGATCTCCTGCAGGTCGCCGAGCATCGCCTCGTGGTCGCCCTGCTGGAAGCGCAGGTCGAAGTAGCGCACCGCGACCCGCTTGCGCCGGAGCCCCAGCCGGTGCACGACGTCCTCGAACGGGGGGCTCTGCAGGTTCGACAGTGGCGCCCCGCGCCACAGCCGCAGCGCCCGGTGCAGCACGTCGATCTCCTGGTCGGTGCTCAGGCCGTCGAGACCGCCGACGAGCCGTTCGAACGTCACCAGGTCGTGCTCCCCGGGGCCGGCCTTGAGCTCGTAGCCGAACCGCGGGTGGGTCACCAGGTCGGCTTCGCGCCCGATCCCCCGCAGCAGGGTGCGCAGCGCGGACACGGCCTTGTGCAGCTGGGCCTCCTGCACGCCGGACCCGCCCCAGCCCATGCGGAGCAGCTCGGCGTGGGGCAGCTTGTGGTTGGGCCGCACCATCAGCCCGGCCAGGACGTGCAGCGGCCGTCCGGCGGGCAGGGTCAGCGGCTGGTCGGTGCGGGGGTGACGGACCTCGAGTTCACCCAGGACGCCGTAGATCACGAGCGAGCCCCCTCACTTCGTCGGCTCTCATTTCGGATGATGCCTGCGTTCGGTAGCGCGGCGGAAGCACTCCGGTAGTGCCACGTGGCTGAATCGCCATCTGTATCTGTCGGACAGCGGCGGCGAGGGAAGCGAGCGGATGATCGGGAATCGTCACGGCACGCTGGAGCGGATCAAGGACACCGAGCACCGGCCGCTGCGCCCGATCGGGGCGGGCGCGCGGGAGGTCGCCGAGCGGACCGGCCGGCTGCTGACGGGGTTGTTGCGCATGCCGGGCGTCCGGCTCTATCAGGGGGTCAGGCTCGGCGGACAGGACCCACCCCTGCCGTACGCGCTGACGGCACGGTCCCGCGTCGTGCTGGTCGAGACGGTTGCGTGGCCGCCCGGCGACTACACGACCGGGCCGGGCGGCGAGGTGCTCTGCGGCGACGTCTACATCGGCCAGTCCGCGCATCTGCTCGCCGCGGCGGTCCGGCGGCTGCGGCGGCTGCAACCCCGGGGGCACCGGGTCGGCGGGGTCGTGGTCGTGCACCCGAGCCTCGCCGGGCCGATGACCCTGCCGGCGGGCAGCGGCATCATGTGGGTCCGCGCCGACGACGCGGTCCGGGTGATCGGCGGGCGGCTGCTGCGCGGCGGCAGCCGCCCGGTGCCCTCCCGGGCCGTCGCCGCCCTCGCCGACGCCAGCGCCCCGCGCGCGGCGTGAGAAGTCGCGGCCCGCCTCGCCGCGGCCGCGGCGTGAGCCGGATCGGGTCGTCACAACGTCCGCGGGCACGGCCCGGTTCTGCGATGTGGTCCGGCGGGCCCGGCTGCTGGAGTGGGAGCCATGGACATCCCGGCTCAGCGCGCCGGGTCGCCGGACGGGCGGTTCCGCCCCGCGACCCCACCGTTCCCGACCGACCCGATGACCGCCACCCGGCACCTGTGCGCGGGCGCCTACCTCGACGAGACGTTCCGCGACGCCGCCCTGCGCGAGGTGTACCACCAGCCGCGGCGGCTCGTGGCCCCCTCGTACGGCTTCGCGCTGGTCCCGGTCCTGGCGCACTGCCTGAAGGCGCGCACGATGACGATCCTCCGCGACGCCGCGATCGTGATCACCTTCGCCGTGGCCGCCTGCATCTCCCTGGTCGCGGTGGTCAGCGCGGTGGGCACGCTGATCAGCGTCCTGGTGCTCGTCGCCACGTACCGGCTGATCCGCGACACCGTCCGGCAGATGCGCGCTCCCGGCGCGGTCCCGCTGGGCCGGATCGTGGTCCGGGCCGTGGCACTGCTGGCGGGCTGGCTGGTCGCTTCGACCTTCGGACCGCTCCTGGCGCTGGGCGTCATCGCGGGCCAGCTGGATGCCGCGGGGCTCGGCACGGAGTTCGCCGAGGCGCAGACGGAACTGCGGATCGCCGCGGTCGGCGGCACGGTGCTCACGGTGCTCGGGTTCCTGTATCCGGTGCTGTACTTCCTGTGGCGGCAGTACGAGCTGTCCCGGCTCACCCCGGGCACCCCGATCGCGGCGGTCGCCATGACGCCGCGGCTCGAGGACATCGCGCGGCAGCAGCAGGGCAACACCGTCGTCTACAGCGGCTTCCAGCCCTTCATCGGCTCCGGCGCCCGGGTGGAGCAGTGGAGTTTCGCACTGCGACTGGTACGCGCGGAGAGCCTGACCGACTCCGTGATCGCCGTCCCGGAGAAGGACCTCGAGTTCGTCCGGATCCCGTTCGACGCCCAGGACCTGATCGAGCACATCCACGGGCACTTGGAGAACTTGCGCCCCGAGCGGGAGGCGGAGGAGCACATCCCCGGCCTGACCGTGGACGGCCGGGTGTTCCTGGCCGGCACCGAGGTTCCGTACCTGGCGCCCTACACCCCGCCGGACGTCGTGGCGGGCGTCATCCGGCACCCGACCACCCCGGCCCGGCACTACCTGACCTGCCAGGTGGTCTCGTGGGGCGGCGAGATCGTGACCACGGTGCACGTGCACGTCGCCGTGCAGGGCCGCTCGCTCTACCTCGAGCTGGTCACGAACGCGCTGCCGCCCTGCGACGAGCGCTACCGGATCGTCTCGACCGTGGAGGGCACCGGGCCGATCGCCTGGCTGCGCGCCCTGCGTGACGGCCTGGCCGGTGCGCCGTCGATCGTGCTGACCGCGCCCTGGCGCCTGCTCCGGGCCGGCGCCGACGCCCTGCTGCGGACCGGGGCCCCGGTGACCTCCGGCGGGGGCGTCGTCCGCGGGTTCGACCACGGCGCGAGCATGAGCGTCCGCGAGCTCGGTGCCGAGGACAACGTCCGCACGTACGCCCAGGGGCAGGACGTCGACAAGTACCACCACCTGATCGAGCGCCGGGTCCTCGCGGCCGTCCTCGACTTCCTCGACGAGCGGGGCGTGGACACCACCGAGTACCGGGCGAGGGCGGGCAACGTCCTGAACATCGACACGATCAACGGCAACCCGAACTTCGGGCAGGCCGAGTATCACGGCCCGGTGATCGGACAGCAGCAGCAGGCGAAGGCGTAGGACCCCATGACCACGATCAACGGCAACCCCAACTTCGGCCAGGCCGAGTATCACGGGCCGGTGATCGGTGTGCAGCACGTCGCCGGCCCGGCGGGCGCCGACGATCCCATCCGCCGCCGCGCCGACGTCGGGGTGCTCACGGTGCTGAGCGCCGAGATCCGGGCGGTCCAGGGCGTGCTGCGGGGCCTGCACGACTACCGCTCCCGGCGGCTGCCGGCCGGACCGCTGGCGCACGAGGCGTGGCTGCCGGGGGTGGACGGCGGCCGGGTCCGGGTCGCGGCGATACAGACCCTGGCCCGCGGTACGGAGTCCGCCGCGCTCGCCCACCGGCTGCTGAGCGAGGAGTACGCCCCGGCGGTCGTGCTGCTGGTCGGCATCGCGGGCGGTGTCGGCCGGGACGTCGAGGTGGGCGATGTCGTCGTCGCGGACGAGATCATCGCGTACGACAACCGCCGCGAGCATGCCGGCGGGACGTCCCGCCGCGGCTGGGCGCAGAGCGTCGCCGCGCCGCTGGGCTACCGGCTGCACGAGTTCACCGCCGCGGTCCCGGCCGCGCAGGTCTCGCCCGAGGGCGCGCCGTTCCGGATCCACCGCGGCCCGATCGGCTCGGGCAACGCGGTCGTCACGGACGCGCGCTCGGCGATCCGGGCGTGGCTGCGCGACTTCAACGAGCGCGTGCTCGCCGTCGAGACGGAGGCCGCGGGGGTGGCGCAGGCGTTCCACGAGAGCCCTCCCGAGACGGGTGGATGGATGACCGTACGCGGCATCTCCGACACCGCCGACGACGGGACGGACCGCGGGTCGGTGGCCGCCAACGACGCGCGTCG
>CAKUMG010000310.1 GCA_934667465.1 uncultured Actinoplanes sp.
CACGTACTTCGCGACGAGCTCGTCCTGGGTGCGGCGGGGGATCGGCCGGGTCCAGCCGCGCGACGCCTGCAGCGCGAGGACGATGTTCTCGCGGACGGTCAGGTCGGCGATCAACCCTTCCGTACGGCGGTTCTCCGAGCTGAACGCGATGCCGTGCGCCATGGCGGCGTGCGGGCTGCGGATCGCGGCCTGCTTGCCGTCGACCGCGAGCGTCCCCTCGTCGGGGTGGTCCGCGCCGAACAGCAGCCGGGCCAGCTCGGTGCGCCCGGAGCCCAGCAGCCCGGCGAGCCCGACCACCTCGCCGGCGTGGATGGCCAGGTGGAACGGCTCGATCGCGCCCCGGCGGCCGAGCCCGTGCGCCTCGATGACCGGCTCGCCGCGCTCGATCTCGGCGGCGCTGGCCCGGGGCTGCTCCTCGATCTTCTCGAGCGTGGTCAGCTCCTTGCCGATCATCGCGGTGACCAGCTTCATCCGGGGCAGCTCGGCGGTGGGCCACTCGCCGATCAGCCGGCCGTTGCGCAGCACCGTCATCCGGTCGGCGATCTCGTAGACCTGGTCGAGGAAGTGCGACACGAACAGGATCGCGACCCCGTCGTCCTTGAGCCGCCGCATCACCTGGAACAGCTGCGCCACCTCGTCCGCGTCCAGGCTCGAGGTGGGTTCGTCCAGGATCAGGACCCGCGCCGAGATATCGACGGCGCGGGCGATGGCGATCATTTGCTGAATGGCCAGGCTGTACGAGCTCAGCGGCGCGGTGACATCGAGGTCCAGGTCCAGCCGGGCGAGCAGCTCGGCGGCCCGCCGGCGCATCTCGCCCCAGCGGATGTGGCCCAGACGCCGGGGTTCGCGCCCGATGAAGATGTTCTCCGCGACCGAGAGGTTGGCGCAGAGATTGACCTCCTGGTAGACGGTGCTGATCCCGGCCTGCTGCGCGGCGAGGGGGCCGGCGAACCGCACGGGTTCGCCGGCCAGCCGCACGTCGCCGCCGTCGATGTCGTACACCCCGGTCAGCACCTTGATCAGCGTCGACTTGCCGGCGCCGTTCTCGCCCATGAGGGCGTGCACCTCGCCGGGCAGCAGGCGGAAGTCGACCCCGTCCAGGGCGGTGACCCCGGGGAACACCTTGCGGATACCGGTCATCGTGAGCACCGGCGTGCGGTCCGTCATGTGGGCGCCGCTCAGTACTGACGCTCGGGCAGGACCTGCTTGGCCTGCTCCGGGGTGAACGTGGTCTCCTCGGTCAGCACGCGCTGCTCCACCGTCTCGCCGTTGTTCACCTTCTTGGCCAGGTCCATCAGCTGCGGGCCGAGCAGCGGGCTGCACTCGACGATGAAGTTGATCTTGCCTTGGGAGAGCGCCGTCATGCCGTCCTTGACCGCGTCCACCGTGATGATCTTGATGTCGGTGCCGGGCTTCTTGCCGGCCGCCTCGATCGCCTCGATCGCGCCCAGGCCCATGTCGTCGTTGTGCGCGTAGAGCACGTCGATGTCGGGCTGCGCCTTGATGAACGTCTCCATGACCTGCTTGCCGTCGGTCCGGGTGAACTGGCCCGTCTGCGACTGCACGACCTTGAACTTCGGGTCGGCGCCGATGGCCTCGGCGAAACCGGCCTTGCGGTCGTTCGCGGGCGCCGCGCCGGGCGTGCCCTGCAATTCCACGATGTTGACCGGGTCGGTCTTGCCGTCGTATTCCTTGACCAGCCATTCGCCGGCTTTCTTGCCCTCGAGCACGAAGTCCGAGCCGATGAACGACTTGTAGAGCGTGGTGTCGGGCGAGTCGATCGCGCGGTCGGTGAGAATGACCGGGATCTCCGCGTCCTTCGCCTCCTTGAGCACCGTGTCCCAGCCGGACTCGACGACCGGCGAGAAGGCGATCACGTCGACCCGCTGGGTGATGAAGGACCGGATCGCCTTGATCTGGTTCTCCTGCTTGCCCTGGGCGTCGGTGAACTTGAGCTCGATGCCGGCCTCGGCTGCCGAGTCCTTGATGGACTTCGTGTTCGCCGTGCGCCATCCGCTCTCCGCGCCGACCTGCGAGAAGCCGAGAACGAGCTTTCCGTCCCCGCCGCCGCTGTCGCCGCCGTCCCCGCCACCGCAGGCACTCAGCGTCGCGGTGGCGAGAACCGCGGCGGCCGCGGCGGCCATGACCCGTTTGCCCATGATGATCATCCCCATCGATGCGTAATGGCAGTCTGTTAGCGTTAACAAAGAAGGGCCCGAGGGCGGGACGGTAGGGGCGGTCCGGCGGACCGCCTGGTGGGCGTGGATATGATCACCAGCGCCCTGGGATCGTCCGATGTCGATCAGGTTGCCTTGGTTTCCTGAGTGTTACCGCTCGCACCATCACCGTCAAGAGTGGATCGAGACAAGCTTCAGCGGTCTCCCAGGAAAGATCATTTCCCGCGGCCTCGATATGATCATGATCAATGCGTTCTCACCCGCATCGGCGCTGGTCACGGCCGTACGCCGTCACGGAACTGTCATGGCCCCGTCGACGGGCTGCCACCTGCGGCTGGCACAGTCTCGGCGTGCGCCCCCTCCGGCGTCCGCACCACCCGCGAGGGAGGCGGGGCTCCTGCTGCCGGCCCGGACCGGGCGCGGGCGACGGCGGCGCGGACCTGCGCCTCCGCGGAAACCCGGCAAGGACGAGGACATGAGCGACCCTGCGCACGACCCCAGGAACGACCCGGACGACGACCCCTGGGGGGACCACGACCACGCCCTCCTGCGCCGCGTCGCCGAGGGCCTCGTCACCACGGTCGCCGTCCGCGGCCACCAGGTCGAGGTCATGGTCCAGAACGGCGTCGTCATCCTCGAGGGCACGGTCCCCACCCCCGAGCTCAGGGAAGCCGCCGCCCGCCTCGTCTGGTCCACCCCCGGCGTCCGGGACCTCTGCAACCTGCTCGTCCCCGGCCCTCGCTGACCCGCGTGCCGGTTTGAGTGGTGCTCAGCCGGGCACCGGGGGACTGTTGATGTCGTCGCAGAGGAGGACGCTGTGCCCGCTCGTGAGGATCTGCCCAGCACCCTGAAGCGGTCTCCCAAGAAGGCCCAGGACACGTACGCGAAGACCCACGACTCGGCCGTGGAGGAGTACGGCGAGGGGGAGCGGGCGCACCGCACCGCGTTCAGTGCGGTGAAGCACTCCTTCGAGAAGGTCGGCGATCACTGGGAGCCCAAGGAGAAGAAGGGCCCCAGCGACGCGAAGGCCGCCGGTGGCCGCTCCACCAAGGCGGAGACCGCCGGGGGAGTGGACGCGAACGCCAGCAAGAAGCATCTGATGGACGTGGCGAAGCGGCTCGACGTCGCCGGGCGGTCGCGGATGACCAAGCCCGAGCTGGTCGACGCGATCCAGAAGGCCAACACGCGCAGCACCCGCAAAACGCACGAGAAATAACGATCAAGACCCCGCCGCCGTACGGTGCCAGTCTGCGACCGTGCGGTGGCGGCTGAGCCCGGCGGCGTCGAACTCGTCGTCGTGGCCCACCGCGTCGACCCCGAGCCGGCGCAGCGCCCGCGCGACCGGCCTTCCTTCGGCCGACGGTGACAGCAGGGGCCCGAGCACCCGTGCGCCGTGGTCCCAGACGGCGGCCAGCTGGGCGTCGCTCACGAACGAGAACTCGACGTAGGCGACCGGGCCCGCGGCGGACCACTCGGCCAGGGCCGCGGCCACCACCGGCAGCGGCTCGACGTCGGCGGGCAGGATGCGCCCGGGCGGCTGGAAGGCGGCGAGGACCGCGCCGGTCAGGGGCAGCAGCGCCAGCCCCGGCGTCAGGGGCGCGACCGGGCCGAGGCGCAGGACGGCGGGCGCGCCGATGATGCCACGCAGCAGAGAACTCACGAGTACCGAGTCAACCACCTCGCCCGGCGGGGCCGCAAAGTCCGGAAAACGGCAAATCTCCGCACTGCCGATCATAATGTCGAACGGTGCTCATGTTCGGAGTGCGGCGCGCCGCCGTCGCCGCGCTCGCCGTCGCGCTGATCCTGCTCGGCTGCCCGCCCGCGCCCGCCCTGGCCGCCGCCGGGACCATCACCACGACCGCGAGCGGCGCGCGCGTGTACATCGGCCTGCTCGGCGGGCTGCTGCCGATCAACCTGAACCTGCCGAACCTGCCCGCCACCTGGACCACGGGCGCCGCCCGCAACGCGCAGAGCACCCTGGCCGTCGACCTGGGCGACCTGCTCACCCTCGGTGCCACCACCACCGTCGCGGAGCCCGTCGCCGGGGGCGCCCGGGCCGAGGCGAAGACCGCCGGGCTCGAGCTGCTCGGAACCACCCTCGCACTCGACGCGATCACCGCGACGTGCGAGATGACCGGGTCCGCGATCACCACGAACGTCGACGTCGTCGACCTCACCCTGCTCGGGGCGCGGCTCAACCCGAGCATCGGGCTCTCGATCGGCGTGCCCGGCGTGCTCACCGCGACGCTCGACAAGCGGGTCGCCACGTACAACCCGGCCACCGGCCGCCTCGACTACGTCGTCCGCGGACTCGACCTGGACCTGCTCAGCGGCCTCTCCATCGTCGCGAGCGGGTCCGTGGTCGCCGCCGAGGCCACCTGCTCCGGCATCGTGAAGCTCGGCGCCGTCACCACCGCGGCCACCGCCCTGGTGCCCGGCACCTCCGGCACCGCCACGGTCACCGTCGCGAACCCGGGCGACATCGCCGCCCCGAACACGATCGTCCGGATCCCGGTCCCGCCCGCCGGCTACGCCCTGGGCACCCCGGCCGTGACCGGCGGCGGCACCTGCACCCGGGGCAGCCTGTATGTGAGCTGCACCGGCGTCACCGTGCCCGGCGGCGGCAGCGCCACGGTGTCGCTGCCCGTGACCCTCGCGCCGTCGGCCGCCGGCGCGCCGCCGTGGGCACCGGCGGCCGGCTCGATCTCCGCCACCAGCACCCCGATCGCCGAGGTCACCGGCACCACGATCAGCACCAGCGGTGGCGGCACCCTGGCCACCGCGAAGGACCCCGTGACGACGGGCGGTTCGCTCACCCCGGCCCCGGCGATGCTGGCGGCCGGCAAGACCGGGACCGCGACCGTCGCCGTGGCCAACGACGGGCCCTCCGACGCCGCGGGCAGCACCGTGCGCCTCCCGATCGGCAACCGCCCGCCCGGCGTCTCGGTCACCGCCGCCACCGCGCCGACCGGCACCTGCACCGTGGGCGCCGCCGAGATCACCTGCACCGGGGTCACCGGCGTAGAAATGGAAGCCCTCACCGCCGTCGGCACCACGCCGATCACCCTGCGGACGGCCGCCACCACGGTCACCCCGCCGGGCACCGCCTGGGATCTCGCCGGTCTCACCGCCACCCTCAACGGCACCACGGTCACCGGCGCCGGCCGCCTGCTCACGGTCAGCGACCCCGACGTCAACCTCGACAACGGCGTCACGCTCAGTCCCGTTACAGCCGTGCCCGGGGGTGCAGCGGTCACCCCGAAGGTGACGGTCCGCAACGTCGGCCTCATCCCGGCCACCGGCACCACGATCACGCTGCCCGCCCCGCCCGCCGGCTACACCGCCGGCACGGTCACCACGACCGGCGGCGGCACCTGCACCACCACCGGCGGCATCCGCTGCACCGGCGTCGTCGTGCCCGCCATGGGCACCGTCACCGTCAGCGTGCCCGTCACCCTCGCACCGGACGTCACCGCGCCCTGGACCGCCACGGCCACCGCCACCAGCGGCGACTCCACCGGCACCGCGACCGGCACGCTGGTCACCGCCGAACCGCGGTCGACGCTGAGCGCCACCGCGACCGGGCCCGCCGCCCGGACCGTACGCCCCGGCCAGAACACCGCCGTCACCGTCACCGTCCGCAACGAGGGCCCGTCCGACGCCCGCGGCGCCTCCTTCGTGGTCGTCGCCCCGCCGGGCACCACCCTCGGCGCCACCCCGTTCGGCTGCACCCCGCTCGGACCGGCCGCCCTGCGCTGCACCACCGACCTCGCCGCCGCCGCGACCAGCGACGTCACCGTGCCCCTCGCGGTCTCCGCGCAGGCCGACCCCGCGACCCCGCTGACCGGCGGCTGCGTCAGCCTCGACGGCGACCAGACCTGCGGCGACCCCGGCGACCGCGACCTGCCCGCCCTGCAGCTGCGCACGCCCCTGGCCGCCCGGCTCACCGTCATCACCGCCGCCGCCACGATCACGCCGGGCACCACCGGCACCGCCCGCGTCCGGATCGCCTCCACCCAGACCGAGACCGGGCTGACCGTCACGGTCCCGGTGCAGCTCCCGGCCGGTTTCACCGTCCAGGCCGCGACACTGCCAGGAGCCGCCTGTACGCCGGGCAGCTCCGCGATCACCTGCACCGGCGTCACCCTCGGCGGCGCCCCCGAGGACCTCACCCTGCGCGTGGCCGTCGCCTCCGGCGTGGTCCCGCCGGCGAGGTGGCGGGCCACCGGCATCACGGTCGGCGACGGCACCGAGCAGGTCGCCACCGACGGTGACCTCGCCACCGCCGGCCCGCCGGTGACCGGTCTCGGCGCCACCGTCACCGGCCCGCCCGGCAACACCGTCGAGCCCGGCGAGCAGACCGCCCTGCGGCTCACCGTGACCAACGCGGGCCCCTCCGGCGCGACCGCCGCCACCATGACCGTGGACGCCCCGCAGAGCACCACGTTCGGCCCGCTCACCGGCGCCGCCGCGACCCTCTGCCCGGCCGCCACCGGCACCCGGCTCACCTGCACGGTCACCCTCGCCGCCGGGGACGCCACCCCGGAGCTGACCGTGCCGCTGACCGTGGCCGGCAACGCGGTCCCGTTCGAGCCGCTCACCGGCGGCTGCGTCGACTTCGACGGCAGCGGACCCTGCGACGTCCCGGTCCCGCC
>CAKUMG010000311.1 GCA_934667465.1 uncultured Actinoplanes sp.
GAGCACGGCGCGCCCGAGCCCGGGTCACGGTCCTCGTCCGCGACGGGGGAGCACGGCGCGCCTGGGTCCGGGATCACGGCGCAAGGCGCGCCCGGGTCCGCGCCCGGGCACGGGTCTGTGACAAACGAGCAGGGCACGCCCGGATCGGGGTCCCGGTCCGTGACGAACGAGCACGGCGCGCCCGAGCCCGGGTCACGGTCCTCGTCCGCGACGGGGGAGCACGGCGCGCCCGGGTCCGGGATCAAGGCGCACGGCGCGCCCGGGGTCGAATCCGCGTTGCACGAGCGGGGCCTGCCCCGGTACGGGGCGCACGAAAGCGGCCCCGCGGTTCCCGGCGTGGGGGAAGCCGGGGCGCCGGCTGGCGGGGGCGGGCGCGGGGCGGCCGACCTGCGATGATCACATGTCGCGAATGTGGTGCCGGTCTCCGGCGACGATCGTTAAGCAACTGGCGTACCGCTACACAATGCATGAGGTGACTTCGAGATGGCGATGACGGCAGCGGTCAAGGACGAGCTGAGCCGGGTCGACGTGCCCAAGCCGTGCTGCCGCCGTGCGGAGATGGCCGCCCTCCTGCGCTTCGCCGGGGGGTTGCACATCGTCTCCGGCCGGGTGGTCGTCGAGGCCGAGCTCGACACCGGCGCCGTGGCGCGGCGGCTGCGCCGGGAGATCGCCGACGTGTACGGGTACCCGAGCGAGGTGCACGTCCTCGCGTCCGGCGGCCTGCGCAAGGGCAGCCACTACATCGTGCGCATCGTCAAGGACGGCGAGGCGCTCGCGCGGCAGACCGGCCTGCTCGACGTCCGGGGCCGGCCGGTGCGCGGCCTGCCGCCGCACGTGGTTTCGGCCAACGTGTGCTGCGCGGTGGCGGCGTGGCGGGGCGCGTTCATGGCGCACGGCTCGCTGACCGAGCCGGGACGGTCCAGCGCGCTCGAGATCACCTGCCCGGGCCCGGAGGCGGCCCTGGCGCTGCGCGGCGCCGCCCGGCGGATCGGCATCACCGCCAAGGAGCGGGAGGTGCGCGGCGTCGACCGGGTCGTGATCAAGGACGGGGACGCGATCTCCGCGCTGCTCACCCGGGTCGGGGCGCACTCCAGCGTGCTGGCCTGGGAGGAGCGGCGCGTACGCCGTGAGGTGCGCGCCACCGCCAACCGCCTCGCCAACTTCGACGACGCGAACCTGCGCCGCTCGGCCCGCGCCGCCGTGGCCGCCGCCGCGCGGGTGACCCGGGCCCTGGAGATCCTCGCCGACGAGGCACCGAACCACCTGACCTCGGCCGGCCACCTTCGCCTCGAGCACCGCCAGGCGAGCCTCGAGGAGCTGGGCGCCCTCGCGGACCCGCCGCTGACCAAGGACGCCATCGCGGGCCGGATCCGCCGCCTGCTGGCCCTGGCCGACAAGCGCGCCCGCGACCTGAACATCCCCGACACCGAGGCCGCCGTCACCCCGGAGATGATGGCCTGCTGACCCCCGGCCCGGCCCGGCAGGACCGGAAAGCGGCGCCCACCAATCGGTGAGCGCCGCGCAAAGGCCGCCCGCCGCGGTTGGTGAGCGCCGCGCAGGAGCCGCCCGCCACGATTAGCGAGCGCCGCCGCAAAGCCGCCCGAACCCGCCGGCGCCGCCCGGCGAACTCAGCCGTGCGCGGGCCGGTTGACCAGCACCCGCCCCAGCAGCAGCGTCCCCACCCCGGCGAGCACCACGCTCAGCAGCCCCACCCGCAGGCTGCTGTGATCGGCGACCAGCCCGACCAGCGGCGGCGACGCGAGGAACCCGACCCGCAGCACCCAGCTGACGATCGCGAGCCCCAGCCCCGGCGCCAGCCCCGGCAACTCGTCCGCGGTGTGCATCGCCGCGGGCACGAGCGTGGCAGTGCCCAGCCCGGCCAGCGCGAAGCCGAGCAGCGCCGTCCCCGCCGACGGGAACGCCAGCGCGACCCCCATGCCGAGGGCGGCGACCGCCCCGCCGGCCCGGGTGACCGTACGCTGGCCGAAGCGATCCACGAGCCGGTCGCCCAGCAGCCGTCCGACCGTCATGGCGACCTGCAGCGCGACGAAGGCGAGCCCCGCCGCGGCCGCCGGCGAGCCGACCACGTCGGTCATGAACAGCGCACCCCACGAGGCGCCCGCGTCCTCGACCAGCGCGCCGAACAGCGCCAGGCTCCCCAGCGCCGCCAGCATCCAGGCCGCCCGCCGCGGGAAAGCGCGCGGCGAGCCGGCGGAGGAAGCCCCCGAAACGGGAGAGTCCGGCCCCGGCAGCATGAACCGGTACGCGACCAGGGCGATCGCGCTGAACAGCGCGCCCGCGACGAGCAGGTGGATCAGCAGCGGCACCCGCAGCCCGGCCGCCGCCGAGCCCATGAGCCCGCCGAGGACCGCGCCGATGCTCCACACGCCGTGGAACGAGTTGACGATCGAGCGCCCGTACAGCCGCTGGACCCGCAGCCCGTGCGAGTTCTGCGCGACGTCGACGATCGCGTCGGCCGCGCCGGCCAGGAACAGCACCGCGGCGAACGCCCACCACGACGGCACGAGCGCGACCAGCACGAAGCCGGCCGCGACGACCGGGATGCCGAACGACGCGGTGCCCGACGAGCGCAGCAGGCGGATGACGGCGGGGGCGAACAGCCCACCGGTCAGCGCGCCGAGCGGCGCCCCGGCCAGGGCGGTGCCGAGCAGGGCGTTGCTGATGTCGAGGCTGTCCTTCACCTCGGGGTAGCGCGGGACCAGGTTGGCGAACAGGGCGCCGTTGGTCAGGAAGACCGCGGCGACGGCGGCGCGGGCGTTCCGCAGCCCGCGGTCGGGCGCGGCGGTCACAGCAGCGGACATGGTCTCCCCAGAAAGGTCACAGCGGCGGACGCGGTCTGCCCAGAAAGAAGGCCGGCCGGGGAAGCCCCGGCCGGTCCAAGATGATCATGAACCAAGGGTCCGAACGATCATGAACTGAGGGCTAGTTGAAGCGGGCGACCGCCGAAGCCACCTCGGTCTCGGAGACCGGGAAGCCGGGGAAGCGGGACAGCCGGACCATCGGGATGGCGCGCATCATCTGCCCGTGCTGCGGGTCGGCGAGCATCGCTCCCATCCCCGGCGCCGCCGCCAGCTGCTCCTGCAGCCACGGGCCGGCCTGCGGGTGGGCCAGGAACGCCTCGGCTGTCGACTCCGGGGTGAGCGGGACGATGATCTCGTCGCCGTCCAGGGTGATCGTCGCCTCCGCGCGGATGTCGCGGGAGGAGGCACCGACGCGTACGCCGAACTCGCCGCCCTCGACCGTCCAGCGCCGCAGCGCCGGGTGCCAGTACGCGAACGCGCGCCGGTCCAGCGACACGGTCACCGTCTCGCTGGCACCGGGGTCGAGCGTGACCCGGGCGAAGCCGCGCAGCTCCTGCGCGGGCCGGGAGACGGAGGCCTGCGGGTCGGTGACGTACACCTGCACGATCTCGGTGCCCGCGCGCTCGCCGGTGTTGGTGACCGTGACGGTGACGCGGGCGGTGTCGCCGTCCACGTCCACGCCGAGGTCGCCGTACCCGAAGGTGGTGTAGGTCAGCCCGTGCCCGAACGGGTAGGAGACCGGCAGCTGGTGCGCGTCGTACCAGCGGTAGCCGATGAGCAGGCCCTCGCCGTAGCGGACGTGGCCGGCCTCACCGGGGAAGTTGCCGATCGTCGGGTTGTCCTCGTAGCGCACCGGCACGGTCTCGGCGAGCTTGCCGGCCGGTGCGGTCACGCCGAGCAGCAGGTCGGCGGTCGCGCTGCCGCCGGCCTGGCCGAGCAGCCAGCCCTCGAGCAGCGCCTTGGCGCGGTCCTGCCAGTCGGCGACGGCCACGACCGAGCCGTTGGAGAGCACGACGGCGACGTTCGGGTTGGCGTCGGCGACGGCGTGCAGCAGGGCGATCTGCTGGGCGGGCAGGTTCATGTGGTCACGGTCATACCCCTCCGACTCGTACGCCGGGGGCAGCCCGAGGAAGACGACGGCGACCTCGGCGCGGGCGGCCGCGGCCACGGCGGCCTCGACCAGCGCGAGGTCGGCCTGCTCGGCGTCGATCTCGTAGCCGGGGGTGAACAGCACCTCGCGCCGCCCGCCGAGGGCCTCGGTGAGCGCGTCGAGGGCGTTGTCGACCCGGGTCGGGTTGACCTGGGAGGAGCCGGCGCCCTGGTAGCGCGGGGTGCGGGCGAACTCGCCGATGACGGCGACCGGGCCGCCGGTGGTGCCGAGGGGCAGCAGCCCGCCGTCGTTCTTGAGCAGGACGGCGCTGGCCGCGGCGGCCTCGCGGGCGAGGGCGTGGTGCGCGTCCGCGTCGAAGGTCTGGCCGGGGGCGAGGGCGGGCAGGGCGCGGTTGAGCAGTTCCAGGATCCGGGTGACCGCGAGGTCGACGTCCTTCTCGCTGAGCGTGCCGGCCCGGACCGCGTCGAGGACGACCCGGGTGCCGGCGCCGCCGGAGGACGGCATCTCCAGGTCGAGGCCCGCGTGCACGCCGGCATCGCGCAGGTTGACCGCGCCCCAGTCGGAGACGACCAGGCCCTCGTAGCCCCATTCGTCGCGCAGGACGTCGGTGAGCAGCCAGCGGTCCTCGCTGGCGTAGGTGCCGTTGATCCGGTTGTAGGAGCACATGACCGTCCACGGCTGGGCACCGTTGACGACCTGCTCGAACGCGGGCAGGTAGAGCTCGCGCAAAGTGCGCTCGTCGACGTCGGCGGAGACCGTCATCCGGTCGGTCTCCTGGTTGTTGGCGGCGAAGTGCTTGAGCGACGTGCCGACGCCCTGGCTCTGGATGCCCCGCACCAGCGCGGTACCGAGAACGCCGGCGAGGCGCGGGTCCTCGGAGAAGTATTCGAAGTTGCGGCCGCAGAGCGGGGTGCGCTTCATGTTGATGCCGGGACCGAGCAGCACGGCGACCTCCTCGGCGCGGCACTCGCGGCCGAGCGCCTCGCCGATCCGCTCGAGCAGGGCGGGGTCCCAGGTCGAGGCGAGCCCGGCGGCGGGCGGGAAGCAGGTGGCCGGGACGCTGTCGTTGAGCCCGACGTGGTCCGCCTCGCCCGCTTGCTTGCGCAGGCCGTGCGGGCCGTCGGTGACCATGACGGACGGGATGCCGAGCCGCTCCACGCCCTGGGTGTGCCAGAAGTCGGCGCCGTCGAGCAGCGCGGCCTTCTCCTCCAGGGTGAGGGCCTCGACGAGGGCCGGGATGTCCAGGGCAGGGGTGACGTCGCTCATTACAGCACTGTAACGCCGAAAACCTCCGCGTGGAAGTTTTTACTGACCTACGATGGCGCGATGACGGCAGCACCCGGGATCAAGCCCCCCGCGCAGCGCCGCGGCGCCTACACCAAGGGCCTCCGCCGGCGGCAGGAGATCCTGGACCGGGCCATCGAGGTGTTCGCCGAGCGCGGCGCGCAGGGCACGTCGCTGCGCGCGATCGCCGAGGCCATCGGGGTGTCGCACGCGGCGCTCAAGCACTACTTCGACTCCCGCGAGCAGCTGCTCATCGAGGTCTACCGGGCGGCCGAGGAGCGGTCCACCGCCGGCGACCCGCCCAAGGGTGAGACCACCGTCGTCGGCGTCATGACCCACGCGGCCCGGCGCAACCACGGCGTCCCCGGCCTGGTGCAGCTGTATTCGACGCTGGTCGCCGGCGCGCTCGAGGAGGGGCACGACGAGGCGCGCACGTTCTTCTCGGCGCGCTTCGCCGGCCTGCGGGAATTCCTTGCCGATCGGGTACGCGAGGAGCAGCGCGCCGGGCGCATCCGGCCCGACATCTCGCCCGGGGCCGCGGCCGCGCTCGTCATCGCCGCCTCGGACGGCCTGCAGACCCAGTGGCTGCTCGATCCGGACGTCGACATCGAGGAGTCGCTGACGCTGCTGGAGTCGCTTCTCGAGCCCTGAAACCGGGGCTCCGGGGCCGGGCCCGGCAACCAGTACGCCCGTACCGTAGAAAAAGCGGGAAACAAAGACCCCTCCCGTAACGATCGCGTCGCGTCCCGCTAGGGTCGTCGGTGACGGCGACGCTGCCGGTAGCAACGGCCGACGCGGGTAAGACGGGGTCGGCACGAAGACTTCCGCCGGCGCAGAACCGGCGGACCGAATTGAGGGGATCCACCTGTGACCATCCGGGTTGGCATCAACGGCTTCGGCCGCATCGGCCGCAACTTCTTCCGCGCGGTGCAGGCGTCCGGCGCCGACATCGAGATCGTCGGTGTGAACGACCTGACCGACAACGCGACGCTGGCCCACCTGCTCAAGTACGACAGCATCCTGGGCCGCCTGCCGCACGAGGTGAAGGCGACCGCCGACGAGATCACCGTCGCGGGCAAGACCTTCAAGGCGTTCGCCGAGCGCGACCCCGCGAACCTGCACTGGGGCGACATCGGCGCCGACGTCGTCATCGAGTCGACCGGCTTCTTCACCGACGCGACCAAGGCCAAGGCCCACGTCGACAACGGCGCGAAGAAGGTCATCATCTCGGCGCCGGCCAAGAACGAGGACATCACCATCGTCATCGGCGTCAACGACGACAAGTACGACGCCGCGCAGCACACGATCATCTCGAACGCGTCCTGCACCACCAACTGCCTCGCGCCGATGGCCAAGGTGCTCAACGACACGATCGGCATCGAGCGTGGCCTGATGACCACGATCCACGCCTACACGCAGGACCAGAACCTGCAGGACGGCCCGCACAAGGACCTGCGCCGCGCCCGCGCCGCCGCGCTCAACGTCGTGCCGACCTCGACCGGTGCCGCCAAGGCCGTCAGCCTGGTGCTGCCCGAGCTCAAGGGCCGCCTCGACGGCTTCGCGATGCGCGTGCCGATCCCGACCGGCTCGGCGACCGACCTGACCTTCC
>CAKUMG010000312.1 GCA_934667465.1 uncultured Actinoplanes sp.
CCTCGACCTCGGTCAGCCGGATCCGTACCCCGTCGGCCTGGATCTCCCAGCCGAGGAGGCCGGCGGCGGTGTCCGCGACGACGCGGGTCACCTCGGCCGGATACTCGCTGCCGTCGCGGCGGCGCACCCGCACGGTGGCGGTGCCGGCCGGGCCGGGCGCCTCGCCCCGATCGGCGAGGGCGCCCCGGTCCGGCTCGGCCAGCAACTCGTCGACCGAGCGGCCGACCAGGTCCTCGTGCGGGCGCCCGAAGGCCGCCGGGGCACGGTCGCCGGCGTACACGATCCTGCGCCCGTCCAGCACCAGAACAGCGTCCGGAACGGCCGACAGCAGACCGCCGAAAAGCTCACCGCACCATTCCACCGTTCACCCCCGTGGATCGAGGCTAACCGGTACCAACGGGCGAAAAGACCGAAACGGCTGAGGGTTCTTCAGGACCAACCTTGACCCGCCTATAACCACAGCTCACAGCCCAGGTCTCCACGTCCTGAACAATCCTCGTTATCCCCGGGCGAGCAGCGCCCGCCGCACGTCGTCGTCGCCGTCCACCACGACCCGGCGCAGGATCGACGACAGCTCCGGCTTCGCCAGCAGCTCCGCGGCGAATTCCCGGGTACGCGGCGCGACCACCACCGACGGGTACGCCAGGGTGGCGATCCGCTCGCCGCTCATCCCGCCCCGCCGCTCCAGCATGCCCGGCATCTCCGCGAAATAGCGTTCCGCGTACGGCGTGACCAGCTCCAGGTGCTCCGGCTGCCAGAAGCCGTCCGCGGTGGCCTCCAGCAGCCGGTTCGAGGCGTCCGGGTCGTTCATGACGTAGTCCCACGCGCGGGCCTTGGCCCCGGCGTCCGGGATCGCGGCGCGGCACCGGGCCGCCGCCTGCTCGCCGAACGGGCTGCGGTCCGCCGCGAACTGCGCCTCGATCTCGTCCGTCCCGGCCGCACCCAGGATCACCAGCCGGTAGACGATCATCCAGCGCAGGTCGGTGTCGATCTCCACGCCGTCCGGGACGTCCTCGCCGGCCAGCCAGCCCCGCAGCCGGGCGGCGTCCGTCGTCGCGCCGATCAGCCCGCGGACCCCGGCCAGCCGCCGGGAGGAACCGGGCTCGGCCGCCGCGATCAGCCGGTCGCAGGCCTGCGCGAGCAGTTCCAGCGCCGCGGGGCGGGTCTCCGGCGCCGAGTAGCGGTCGACCAGCCCACGGGTGAGCCGCAGCACGTCCTCGGCGATCGCCACCTCGGTCTCCACCGGCAGCGCGGCCAGCACCAGCGTGACCAGCTCGGCGACCGGCCGCTCGGCGTCGAGGACGGCGTCGAGCATCGCACCCCACAGCACCGCCCGGGCCAGCGAGTCGTCCAGCAGCGGCAGGATCTGCGACACCGCCGCCGCCGAGGCCTCGTCCAGCCGGATCTTGGCATAGGTCAGGTCGCCGTCGTTGACCAGCAGCAGGTCGGCGGCCCGCTCGCCGGTCAGCTCGTCGAGCACCGTACGGCCACCCGCCGCGGCCGGGTCGACGTCGACCTCCACCCGGCGGCGCAGCGTCACGACCCCGTCCGCCCCGCGGTCGTAGAGCCCCACGCCGAGCCGGTGCGGGCGCAGGGTCGGATACTCCGCGGGCGCCGTCTGCACAAGCGCCACCTGCTCGTACGTGCCGTCGGCCGCCCGCGTCACCTCGGCGCGCAGCGTGTTGACCTGCGCGCTGCGCAACCACAGCCGGGCCCACTCGCCCAGGTCGCGCCCGCTCGCCCGGGACACGGCGTCCAGCAGGTCGGCCAGGGTGGCGTTGCCGAACGCGTGCGCCTCGAAGTGCTCGTTCAGGCCGGCCAGGAACGCCTTGTCGCCCACGTACGCGACGAGCTGGCGCAGCACGGCCGCGCCCTTGGCGTACGAGATGCCGTCGAAGTTGAGCAGGGCCATCTCGGTGTCGTCGACCTGCTCGGGCGCGACCGGGTGGGTCGAGGGTCGCTGGTCGGCGCGCAGGCCCCAGTTCTTGCGGTGGATCGCGAAGCTGGTCCAGGTGCCGGTGAAGCGGGTCGCCTCGGCGGTGATCCGGGTGCCGAGGTACTCCGCGAACGACTCGTTGAGCCACAGGTCGTCCCACCACGCCATGGTGACCAGGTCGCCGAACCACTGGTGCGCCATCTCGTGCGCGATGACCATGGCCCGCTGCTCCAGCTCGGCGTCGGTGACCGCCGAGCGGTGGATGAACTCGTCGCGGAACACGACGATGCCCGGGTTCTCCATGGCGCCGAAGTTGAACTCGGAGACGAACGCCTGGCCGTAGTGGCCGAAGGGGTACCGCGTGGCGAAGATCTCGTGGTAGCGGTCGAGGCACTGCTTGGTGATCGTGAACAGCTCGTCCGCCTGCGCGTCGAGGTGCTCGGCGAGCGCCTGCCGGGCATAGAGGGCCAGCGGGATGCCGTCGTGCTCGTCGGTGCGCACGTGGTACGGCCCGGCGATCATCGAGATGAAGTACGTCGCCAGGGGCTGCGTGGTCGTGAACTCCCAGCGGCCGTCGCGCGGCTCGCCGGCGCGCTCGCCGTTGGCCGCCACGATCCAGTCGCCGGGTGCGGTGACCTTCAGCGTGACCGGCGCCTTGAGGTCGGGCTGGTCGAAGCAGGGGAAGATCCGGCGCGCGCCGTCGAGGAACATGTGCGCGTAGAGATAGACGCGGCCGTCGGCGGGATCGACCGAGCGGTGCAGCCCCTCGCCGGTGGTCGAGTAGCGCATCTCGCCCTCGACGCCCAGCTCGTTGGTGGCGGCCAGCCCGCTGAGCGCGAGCCGCTGGTCCCGCAGCGCGGACGGGTCCAGGGCGGTGCCGTTCAGGGTCGCCGACACCAGCCGCTCGGGCTCCAGGTCGACGAAGGCCTCGCCGCCGGGCTGCGCCGCGAAGCTCAGCACGGTACGGGACCGGAACGTGTCACCGTCGCCGGTGAGGTCCAGGTCGACGTCGTACCCGGTGACAGTGACGGTGGCGGCCCGGGCGGTGGCCTCGGCGCGGGTGAGACTCGGCATGCCGACCATCATGCCGGTCGCTCTCCACGCCGACCGCGGCGACGCCCCCGGCGGACCGGAGTCAGTGCGCGACGGCCACGAGAGACTTCTCGAAGCAGACGCTGTACGGGTCCGCCGTGTGCTCCCCGTACGCCGGGATGCGCTCGTACCCGGCCGACCGGCACAGCGCGACGGCGGCGGGCAGCGACGCCCCCGCCGCCAGCCGCAGCAGCGGCCGCCCCGAGGCGAGTGCCTCCTCCTCGAGCGCCACGATCAGCTGCCGGGCGATCCCGCGGTTCCGGTGCGCCGGCCGCACGTACATCCGCTTCAGCTCCGCCGACCCCGGCCCGAGCGCCTGCCAGCCACCGCAGGCGACCGCCCGGCCCTGTACCACCACGACCAGGTACGCCACGTCGTCGTGCAGCGTGAACACGGCCCGGTCACGCTCGCCGTCCACCGCGTTCAGTTCCTGCTGCCCGGCGAGCAGCAGCGTCTGGAGCTCGGGGTCGGTGGCGGGACGGGCCTCGATCAGCATGACGGTGACCCTAGGCGCCGTCCCTTTCCGCCGGGTTGCCGGAATCTGACCGGTGCCCGGCGGAAGGGTGCCTTACTCCGTGTCGTCCTCGTCCAGGTCGTCCTCGACCAGGACGGGCCGCTTCGACATCGCGAGCGTGGAGACCGTGCCGTCCTCGCTCATGTGCAGCATCTCGTCGTCGGACCGGATGCGCCGGCCCTTGCGCGCCGCGAGCCGCTGCGCCGCCGTCGCGCGGTGGCTCGGCTCCTCGAGCCGGATGTCGGTGCCGCGCGGGCCGGAGACGTACGCCCCCGCGTCCGGCTGCCAGTCGAACTCCCGCGTGCCGATCCGCACCGGGTCGCCGGCCTGGGCACCCTTCTTCGCCAGCGCCGCCTCGACGCCGAGCCGGTCGAGCCGGTCGCTGAGGTAGCCGATCGCCTCGTCGTTGTCGAAGTTGGTCTGCTTGATCCAGCGCTCGACCTGCGTGCCCCGGACGACGTACACCCCGTCGTCGTCCTTCTCGATCGTGAAGCCCTTCTCGTCGACCGCGCGCGGCCGGACCACCGTGCGGCTCGGCTCGGCCGGCGGCGCGGCGAGCCGGTTGTCGGCGACGGCCTGCGCCAGGGCGTACGTCAGCTCCTTCAGGCCCTCGCGGGTGACCGCGCTGACCTCGAACACTTTGAAGCCCCGTGCCTCCAGGTCGGGCCGGACCATCTCGGCCAGGTCCCGGCCGTCCGGGATATCGATCTTGTTGAGCACCACCATGCGGGGCCGGTCCTCGAGCCCGCCGTACGCGCTCAGCTCCGCCTCGATGGCGTCCAGGTCCGCGATCGGGTCGCGCTCGATCTCCAGCGCCGCCGAGTCCAGCACGTGCAGCAGCACGGAGGTCCGCTCGATGTGCCGCAGGAACTCCAGGCCGAGCCCCTTGCCAGTGGCCGCGCCGGGGATGAGACCGGGCACGTCGGCGACCGTGAAGGTGTGCTCGCCGGCCTGCACGACGCCCAGGTTCGGCACCAGCGTGGTGAACGGGTAGTCCGCGATCTTCGGCTTCGCCGCGGAGATGACCGAGATCAGCGAGGACTTGCCGGCCGACGGGAACCCGACCAGGCCCACGTCGGCGACGCTCTTGAGCTCCAGCACGACGTCCAGCTGGTCGCCGGGCTCGCCCAGCTCCGCGAAGCCGGGCACCTTGCGCCGCGAGTTGGCCAGCGACGCGTTGCCGCGCCCGCCCCGGCCGCCGCGCGCCACCTCGAACGTGGTGCCCTCGCCGATCATGTCGGCCAGCACCTCGCCGTCGGCGGTCTGCACGACAGTGCCGTCCGGCACCTTGAGCACCAGGTCGTGGCCGTTCGCGCCGTCGCGGTTGGCGCCCGCGCCGCCGCCGCCGTTGGTGGCCTTGATGTGCGGGCGGAAGTGGAAGTCGAGCAGCGTGTGCTGCTGCGAGTCCACGACGAGCGTCACCCCGCCGCCGTGCCCGCCGTCGCCGCCGTCGGGGCCGCCGAGCGGCTTGAACTTCTCCCGCCGTACGGAGACACAGCCGTGGCCGCCGTCACCCGCCTGCAGGTGCAGCACTACCCGGTCGACGAACGTAGCCACCTGAAGAACTCCCCATCACTGTCTGCGGCGGCGATTTGAAGAGGGTCACCGCTCCCTCGAGTCCCAACACCAGGATGGCGCACGGCCTTCCCTGCGACCGGGAAAATGCCAGCGGGCCGCGAACCCCGAAGGGTCCACGGCCCGCTGAGACGCTGCTCGTGCGGCGTCGGCCGGAATTACTCGGCCGCGGCGCCGACCGGCACGATGCTGACGGTCTTGCGACCGCGCGTGTGGCCGAAGAGCACGTTGCCCGCGCTGAGCGCGAACAGCGTGTCGTCGCCACCCCGGCCGACCAGGTCGCCCGGGTGGAACTTCGTGCCGCGCTGGCGGACGATGATCTCGCCGGCCTTGACCAGCTGGCCGCCGAACCGCTTCACCCCGAGCCGCTGAGCGGCGGAGTCACGGCCGTTCCGCGAGCTGGATGCACCCTTTTTGTGAGCCATGGCGGTTCGCCCCTACTTCCCGCTGGAGATGCCGGTCACCTTGACGCGGGTCAGCGGCTGACGGTGCCCCTGGCGCTTGTGGTAGCCGGTCTTGTTCTTGAACTTGTGGATCCGGATCTTCGGTCCCTTGGTGTGCTCGGCGATCTCGCCGGACACCGTCACCGTGGCAAGCTTGGCCGCGTCGGTCACCAGGTTGTCACCGTCGACGAGGAGGACCGCGGCGAGGCTCAGCGAGTCGCCGGGCACACCCGCGAGCTTCTCGACCTCGATCACGTCGCCCTCGGCAACCTTGTACTGCTTGCCGCCGGTCTTGACGATCGCGTACATGGACGCGGACTCCCTGAGACTTACGCAGCGGTATCACTAACACTGCTTGGCGGATGAAACTGCATCCCGGCGCCCGCCACCTCGCGTGGATGGTGCTGACGCGAGTGCTTGGCGCACGGGGACACGGCGCCTGGAAAAGCGCCGCTGGACAGCTTACTTCATGACAAGGCCCGCACCCAAACCAGGGAAGAAACCCCGGCAATATGCAGGCCCAGTCCTAGTTTACCCCTGCGTCAATCCGACCCGCAGACCGCGGTGAGCTCGCCCTGTAGCGCGGCCAATTTGTCCGCATCCATCTTGCGCACGTCGCCCTCGATCGCGGACACCTCCTTCGCCATCTGCGACAGCGCCTCCTTGAGCCCGGCATCGTTCGCCAGCCCCGCCATGTCGAGCAGCGCGGAGGCGTAGTTCTGCACGTCACGGGTGGTCTTCTCGCGCGCCTTGGTGGCCGCGGCCGCGTCCTCGGCGGACTCCGCGTCGGCCAGCAGCTTCAGATCCGCGACGAAGTTCCTCCCGGCATCGGCGCCGACCCGTTCGGCCTGGTCGCAGATGGCCCGGGTGTCGTCCCGCAGCGCGGTGTCCCGCGGCGCCTCGGGGGACGCCGACGGCGCGGCCGAGCCGGCCGCCGGAGCGGGCGCCACCCCCGCGGGTGCCGGGGACGACCCGGACGAGCCGGACGTGCAGGCGCTCAAGACGAGCAGGGCGGCGGTCGGTATCAGCAGGCGACGCATGGGGGCTCCGATATGTCTTGCTGGACATATCGATGACGACAAACGGCAAGCGAAGCAAGCGCTATGTTCAGCCGGAAATATTGATGGCCGTTTTCAGCACGGCGAGATCGTCGGCGATGGCGGCCTGCGCCTTGCTCTCCATGAGCCGATAGCGCCCGAGCACTTCCTGCCCAAGGGGCGTGAGGCTGGCGCCGCCCTGCCC
>CAKUMG010000313.1 GCA_934667465.1 uncultured Actinoplanes sp.
GTAGTCGCTGCCGAGCAGGAACTCCATGCTGCGGGCCACCTCCTCCGGGCTCACGAAGCCGGGGATCGGCGCCTTGTCCCGCATCCCGTCGACGACGTGGTCCGGCAACCCGCTGGTCATCGGGGTCTCCATGAAGCCGGGGGAGAGGGCGTTGACCGTGACGCCCCGCCGCCCGCACTCCGCGGCCAGCGTCCGGGTGAACCCGATGACGCCCGCCTTGGAGGCCGAGTACGCCGTCTGCCCCGGCGAGGCGATCAGCCCCGACGGCGAGACGATGTTGATGATCCGGCCCCACCGCCGCCGCAGCATGGCCGGCACGGCCGCCCGCGACGTGTGGAACGTGCCGAGCAGGTTGGTGGTGAGCACCGCCGTCCAGTCGGCGACGGACTGCATCGCCATCAGCTGGTCCCGCCGGATCGCCGCGTTGTTGACCAGCACGTCGATCGGCCCGAGCCGCTCGGTGACCTCGGCGTTGAGCGCGGTCACCGCCTCCCACGAGCCGACGTCGCCGGTCACCACGATCGCGTCGTTGCGCAGCTTGTCGCGGACCGCCTCGGCCGCCGCCGCCGAGCTGTTGTAGTGGACCGCCACCCGGCAGCCCAGCGCGTCGAGCTCGAGGGCGAGGGCCTGGCCGAGGCCGCCGGACGCGCCGGTCACCAGGGCCACCGGGCTCTCCGGGCGGGGGCGCCCGCCGTGCTTGCCGTTGCTCATGCCGGGACTCCGCCCCACTCGAGGAGCATGGAACCCCACGTCATGCCCGCCCCGAAGCTGGCCAGCAGCACCTTGTCGCCGGGGCGGACACGGTCCGCCTCGAGCGCCTCGGTCAGGGCCAGCGGGATGGAGGCCGACGCGGTGTTGCCGTACCGCTCCAGGTTGGTCACCAGCCGCTCGGGCCGCAGCCCGGTGTGCGACAGGATGGAATTGACGATCCGGATGTTGGCCTGGTGCGGCACGATGTGGTCGACCTCGTCGGCGGCCACCTTCGCCTGCTCCAGCGTCGCCCGGACCGAGCGCGTCGAGAACCGTACGGCGTTGAGGTAGATCTCGTTGCCGTTGATCTTCGCGTAGTGCAGGCCGTCGCGGACGGTCTGCTCGGTCGTGGGCATCCGGCTGCCGCCGGCGAGCACCTTGAGGCTGCCCGTGCACTTGCCGTCCGCGCCCAGGTTCCACGCCAGCAGGCGGTTCTCCGGGCCCGGCTGCAGCACCAGGGCCGCCGCGCCGTCGCCGACCAGGATGCTCAGGTCCCGGTCGTCCGGGTTCACCGTCAGCGAGTGCGTGTCCGAGCCGATGACCAGGATCGGCCGCGGGTCCAGCCCCATCAGGCCGACCGCGGTCATCAGCGAGTAGACGAAACCCGAGCACTCGGCGTTGACGTCGTGCGCCGAGCCCGCGATGCCGAGCTCGTGGTGCACGAACGCCGAGGTCGCCGGGGACGGCTGCTCGGGCGTCGCGGTGGCCACGATGAGGTGGGCGATGTCCGCGCCGGTGAGCCCGGCCCGGTCCAGCGCCCGGCGGCCGGCCTCGACCGCCAGGCTCGCCGTGGTCTGGCCCGGGCCGACGATGCGCCGCTCCCGGATGCCGCACCGGCTGACGATCCAGTGCTCGTCCACCCCGAAGTGCTCGGCCAGCTCCACGCTGGTCAAGACCCTCTCGGGTACGGACATGCCCCACCCGGTGATGTCGAAGCCGCTCACGCGCCGGCCCCTAGACCTGCTGCGGCACGAGCGCGAGGATCCGCTCGTGCACGGTGCGCAGCGTCGTCGTGTCGTCGATGTCGGCGAACAGCGACTCGTCGGCCGGGATGTGCGGGTACTTGTCCTGGAAGCCGTAGAGCCACTCCATCAGGTCCAGCGAGTCGACGTCCGCGATCTGCTGCAGCGCGGCGTCCGCGTCGACGACCTTCGCGCCCGAGACGGACTGCAACTGGGTGGCCAGGTCCTCCACGGTGGGAATCTCCATCGCTTCGCTCCTCCTCGTCGACGGGCAAGGCGGCGACATCCCGGCCGAGCGCCGGATGTGCTTGCCCGGTCAGGAGCTAACGGGGCGACGCGCAACAGCGCCGCAACAGCGCGGAATTGCGCCGGCATTGCGGCCGGCCGCTTGTCTCGACACGGCATCAGCAGCGGGGCGGCGCGCTCCGCACCTGGAGAATGAGGTCGGGACATGACGACGGTGGAAGCCCTGGCGACAACCCCCGAGGTTGATGCGATCCGGCACCACTACGAGGTGAGCAACGAGCTGTACCGGATCATCCTCGGTCCGGCCATGATGTACTCCGGCGGCTACTGGAACGACGGCGAGAACCTGCGGGCCCACCACGACGAGGCCCAGTTCCGCAAGCTCGACGCGTTCGTGGAGCTGGCCGGCGCCCGCGACGCCGAGCGGGTCCTCGACATCGGCTCGGGCTGGGGCACCATGCTCGACCGCGCCACCACCGTGCACGGGGTGCGGCAGGGCGTCGGGGTCACCCTCAGCCGCACCCAGCAGGAGTTCGTGCACGGCCTCGGCAACCCGCGCGTGAAGATCCACGTGGAGAGCTGGGAGGACCACCGGACCGACACCCCGTACGACGCGGCCTTCTGCATCAACGCGCTCGAGCACTTCGTGCACTCGAGCCTGTCGCCGCGCGACCGGACCCGCAAGTACCGGCAGTTCTTCACCCAGTGCCACTCGCTGCTGCGCCCGGACGCAGGCTTCGTGCTGCACACGATGACCGCCGAGGCGCTGCCGCTGACCCGCGACCTGCTCGCGGACCTGAAGTTCCTGCAGCGCGAGGAGTTCGCCGGCTGCCACATCCCGCACCTGTCGGAGCTCACCGCGGCGATGGAGGGCCTCTTCGACGTGGTGGAGATCCGCAACGAGCGCGAGTCGTTCAGCCGGGCCTGCCGGGTGTGGCTGGAGTTCCTGGCCGAGCGCCGCGACGAGGCGGTCGCGCTGGAGGGCGAGACCGTCGTCGCGCGGTTCGAGCGCTACCTCGACATCTTCGCCTACACGCTCGAGGACCGGTACTTCAACAACTTCCGGGTCGTGCTGACCCGCCGCGGCTGAGGGGGCGGTCATGACCGGCTTCAACGGCCACCTGCGGGTCGCGGTGATCGGCAGCGGCTTCTCCGGGCTCGGCCTGGCCATCCGGATGCGCCAGGAGGGCATCGAGGACTTCCTGATCTTCGAGCGGGCCGACGCGATCGGCGGCACCTGGCGGGACAACACCTACCCGGGCTGCGCCTGCGACGTCATGTCGCTGCTGTACTCGTACTCCTTCGCGCCGAACCCGCACTGGAAGACCACGTTCGGCAAGCAGCGCGAGATCCTCGACTACCTCGAGCACTGCGCCGACCGCTTCGGCGTGCGCCCGCACCTGCGGCTGGGCCACGAGCTGCTGGCCGCCCGCTGGGACCGGCTCACCCGCCGCTGGCACCTGGAGACCAGCAAGGGCTCCTGGACCGCGCAGGTCCTGGTCTCGGGCACCGGCTACCTCAGCGACCCGGCGATCCCGGAGCTGCCCGGCCTGGACACGTTCGGCGGCCGGATGTTCCACTCCGCGCACTGGGACCACGACTACGATCTCAAGGGCAAGCGGGTCGCGGTCATCGGCACCGGCGCCTCGGCCATCCAGTTCGTGCCCGAGATCCAGAAGGTCGCCGGCCACCTCGACGTCTATCAGCGCAGCGCGCCCTGGGTCGGCCCCAAGCCGAACAAGGAGATCAGCGCCGCCGAGCACAAGCGGCGGACGTCGCTGCCCGGCTACCAGAGCTTCCGGCGCAACTTCAACAAGCACGGCCGCGAGATTGTCGCGTTCCTGATGAACCGGCCGGCCGTCGCCGCCAAGACCATCCAGGGCATGGCGCAGAAGAACCTCGACCAGCAGGTCAAGGACCCGGCGCTGCGGGCCCGGCTCACCCCGGACTACGCGGTCGGCTGCAAGCGGCTGCTGTTCTCCAACACGTGGTACCCCGCGATCCAGCAGCCCAACGTGGAGCTGGTCACCGACCGGATCGCCGCCGTCGGCCCGGACTCGGTCACCACTGCCGACGGCCGCGAGCGCAAGGTCGACGCGATCATCTTCGGTACGGGCTTCCGCGCCACGGACCGCCCGATCGCGCAGCGCATCGAGGGCCGCGACGGCGTCCGGCTCAGCGACGCCTGGCGGGACGGGATGTCGGCGTACCGCGGCACCACGGTCAGCGGCTTCCCCAACCTGTTCCTCATGCTCGGCCCCAACACCGCGCTCGGCCACTCCTCGCAAACGGTCATGATCGAGGCTCAGATCGCGTACGTCATCGACGCGCTCAAGCAGATCGAGAAGCGTGACCTGGCCAGCGTGGAGATCGGCGCGGACGCGCAGCGCGCCTACAACGCCGAGCTCGACGGGCGCCTCGCCGGCACCGTCTGGAACGCCGGCAACTGCCGCAGCTGGTACCTCGACGCGAGCGGCCGCAACCCCTCGATCTGGCCCACCTACACCTGGCGGTTCCGCCGCCAGACGCAGCGCTTCGACCTGGGCTCCTACCAGGTCGCCACGTCCACGGGCGCCACCCGGCTGCTCGAAACCACCGCCTGAGAGCGAGAGATCATGACCAACGCAATGACCCGGCGCACGGCCCTGCGCGGGCTGGTCGCGGGCGCCGTGCTGGCCGGCTGGAGCGCCACCGACCAGAGCTGGGTGACCGCCGCCCAGGCCGGCCCGCGCGGCAGCGGCTACAAGCCGCTGCCCCGCCTCGACGGCCGGCTCGAGCTCTCCCGCTCCGCCGGGTTCAGCAAGGACTACGGCAACCTGGTGACCGCCGCGCCCTACGCCGTGCTGCGCCCCGGCTCGGTCGAGGACATCGCCAAGATGATCCGCTACGCCCGGCAGAACAAGCTTAAGATCGCCATGAACGGGCAGAGCGGCAGCGTCGAGGAGGACTTCGAGTCCCACTCGAACTACGGCCAGGCGCTGGTCAACGGCGGCATCGCCATCGACTCGCGCGGGCTGTCGCGGATCCACTCGATCGGCAGCAGCAGCGCCGTCGTGGACACCGGCGTCACCTGGGCCCAGCTCACCGACGCCGCCATCGCGCAGGGCCGCACCCCGGTCGGGCTCACCGACTACATGCACCTCACGGTCGGCGGCACGATCAGCATCGGCGGCATCGGCGGCACCGTGCAGAAGCACGGCCTGCTCTGCGACGTCGTCGAGGAGATCCAGATCGTCACCGGCACCGGCGACATCGTCACCGCGTCGCTGCGCGAGCGGCCCCAGCTGTTCCTCGCGGCCCTCGCCGGCGGCGGCCAGGTCGGCATCATCACCCGCGCGAAGGTCAAGCTGGCGCCCGCGCCCGCCCGCGCCAAGGTGATGCTGCTGTTCTACAACGACCTGAACACCTACCTGTCCGACCAGGAGAAGGTGCTCGCCGACGGCCGGTTCAGCCACCAGGAGGGCGAGATCGTCCGCAGGCCCGACGACTCGGGCTGGCGCTACAAGATCGAGGCGGTCAGCTACTACACCGGCGCGGCCCCCGACCAGAACAAGCTGCTCGCGGGCCTGCGCGACGACCGGGCCTCGGCCCAGTTCGACGACCTGCCCTACCGCGACTGGGTGTTCCGGCTGGACGCGTTCGAGGCGTTCCTCAAGGCCGAGAACATCTGGGACGAGCCGAAGCCGTGGCTGAGCCTGGTCCTCCCGGCCTCCAAGGTCAGGACGTTCGTCAACCAGCTGCTGCCCGAGCTGCGTACGGCCGATCTCGGCGCCGGCATCTGCGGGCTGTACCCGTTCAAGACCAGCAAGCTGACCCGGCCGCTGTTCGTGCTGCCCAACGAGCCGGTCGTCTACCTCTTCGACCTGCTGCGCTTCCCGTTCCCCGGCGATGACATCCCGGGTCAGCTGGTGCAGAACCGCCGCCTGTACGACCGCGGCGTGGCCCTCGGCGCCAAGCGCTACATCGTCGGCGCCGTCCCGAACGTGACCAAGGCCGACTGGAAGCGCCACTTCGGCTCCCTGTACGAGCCGTTCGCGCTCGCCAAGCGCACCTACGACCCGGACAACGTGCTCACCCCGGGCCAGGGCTTCTTCGGCTGACCCGCGCCGGCCCTTTTCGGGATCGGTGCCCGCCGAAGGCCGGCTCCGCTCCCGGAACACGGCCGAGGCGCCGCCCGGCCCGGTCCCCATCAAGGAGGTATCCATGCACGGCTACGACATCATCGACGAGGTGGTCGTCGACGCTTCCCCGGACCGGGTCTGGGCGGCGCTGATCGCCGAGCTGAAGGGGGCCCGGGCGTTCTGGGTGCCCGCCAACACGTTCGAGGCCGGCGCGACGCCGCCGGAGACCGTGGGTGGCGAGACACTGGTGACCGTCCACGTCAAGGGCGTCGACAAGGGCGGCCCGAAGCTGCGGTTCACCTCCCGCACCACGGCGGTCGTGGAGAAGCAGCGGCTCACCGGCGAGTACGTCGACGGCGCGTTCCGGGGCGTCAACGAGTACCTGCTCGAGGCGCTGCCCGGCGGGAGCACGCTGCTCTCGATGCGCTTCACCGCCCGCCCGCACGGCTGGGTGCGCCACCTGGCCCGGGTCGCCGACATCGGCGCCGAGCACTCGGCCGCGACCCGGGCCGCGTTCACCCGGCTCGGCGAGCTGGTCCGCGCGCCCCGCGACGTGGTGGAGAGTGCCCGGTGACCGCTGTCAGCGGCACCACCGAGGCGGTCCTGCGCACCGACGACGGCGCGAGCATCGCCACCACCGTGCTCGAGCCGCCGGCCGCCGCCCGGGCCCGGACCGTGGTGCTGGTGCACGGCTGGGGCGGCGCCCGGGCGGTGTGGGAC
>CAKUMG010000314.1 GCA_934667465.1 uncultured Actinoplanes sp.
CCTGACCCTGTGAAGGAAGGAATAAGGTTCCTGTTCTGGTGCTTGGACACTGACTGCAATGAAAAGTATGACCCTAGTACAACAGACATCACAAAGGTGACTGAGCTTTATGCAGCATGGAATACTGTGACTGTGACCTTTGATGGAAATGAAGGAACACCTACAAGGCAAACAAAAAATGTTGTGAACAGCCAAAGGCCAAAACCAAGTCCAAATTGATTGGATCGCGCACCCATGATCAGGCATATGACAAACCAAATCAAAGCACCGATCATACTTGTATGCCTCCTTTTTAAAGAACGGAAGGACACCTCTCCCCTATCGTGCCACCAGATGGACCAGAATGCCGCCGACGGTGAGCATCAGCGCACCGCCGCCGCGGCCGGGAACCACTGCAGCTCGGGCAGGGGCTCGACGCTCGGCGCCAGCTCGAGATAGGCCAGGTGGCGCAGGAAGCTGCTGAACACCTCGGCGGCGTTGTTGGCCGCGGACGACGGGTGCAGGCCGGCCCACAGGTCGCCCTGCTCGGCGGCCGGCTCGGCCTTGAGATAGCGGGACACCCGCTCGATGCCGTACTGCGCGACCGCCGCGTCGACCAGCGCGCGCAGGTGGTTGCACGCGTGCGCGCCGCCGCCGAGCCCGCCGCACGGCCGGTTGTTGTTGGTGTGGCAGCTCAGCCCGTGCTCGCCCGCGGTGATCGACGAGACGTAGACGCGCTCGACGTCCGACCCGCTCGACACGACACCCTGCAGCCGGCCCTCGGCCAGCTCCACGAACGGCACCTTCGCCAGCTTGCGCGCCTTGACGGGCGCGATGACGGGCACTGCGCTGCGTCGCTCGTACGCGACGCCCTCGCTTGTCACCACAGACCTCCTCTGAACCTGTGGCGTAGTTGTAGCGGAGGGGTGCGACAAAAAATCGCGGCGGGTCCGGCTGCCGCCCGTCCGGCCCGTGCCCGCGCCGATCGGGATGGCCGCGCCGGGCGCCCTGCCTCTAAGCTCTCGGCCTTGTGAGATCAGTAGCCGCTGTCGCGTTCCTCCTTCTCCTCGCCGGGTGCGCCGCCGAGGACCCGGCCCCGCCGGCCGCACCCGCGCCCGCGTCACCGGCGGAGGAAGCACCGCCGGCCGTGGTGCTGGGTGCCGCCGGCAGTGCGTGCGAACTTCCGGTGACATTCGGGCTGGTGGAGGACTGGAAGCCGGCGGCGGTCGAGCTCGACGGGCTCGGGGAGCTGGCCGACCTGTACCGCAACGGGCCGTTCGAGGTGGTCTGCGAGATCGACGCCAAGCCGGCCGGCGACATCGGCTTCCTGCGGGTCCACGTCGCGCCGGGCCGGAAGGGCAGCCCGCGCAGCCACCTCGAGACGTTCATCGCCGGCGAGGCGCCCGACGCGCGCAAGGCGGGCAACTTCGAGGTGACGAAGACCGAATTCGCCGACGTGACCCTCGGCGGGCAAGCGGCGGCCGAGGTGACCTACGAGACGTACAACAAGTCGATGGAGCACGAGAGCAAATACTCGGCCTTCGCCGTGAACACCCCCGCGGGCGCCGTCGTGGTGAAGCTCTCGCCGTTCGGGGCGGACGAGCACGACAACACGCTGCCCGCTTTCGACCTCGCCAAGCGGACGCTCACCCTGGCGGGCTGACCGGCCCGCCGCCGCCTTCCGCGAGCCGATTGACGTGCTGGGCCCGCCGCGTCAGCAGCTGCCGCAGGTAGGGTGCGAGGACGAACCGGGTGACGACCGCGCCGAGCGGGCCGAGCGGGGCGGTGATCGCCATGCGGTCCGTCATCCGCGTACGGGAATCGCCCGTCCGTGCGAAATGGTGCTCGTGACGCATCGCGCGGAAGGGGCCGCGGGTCTGCTCGTCGACGAAGAGCCGGGGCCTGTCGTACGCGGTGATGCGGCTCGTCATCCGCCACGTGACCCCGAAGTGGCGGGCCCGGAACGTGACCTCGTCGCCGGCGGCGAGGGCCCGGCGGCCGGTGCTCGTCGCGGCGGTCTCGCCGCTGCCCGGCAGGGACGCCGCGTGCACGTCCATGTCGAGCTCGAGGTCGAAGACGGTCTCCGGCGCCGCCCCGATGTCGGTCACCACCTCGATGATCAAGGACATGTGCCCAGCGTACGGCGGCCGGCAGCGCGCGTGACGCCGCCGGCCGCCGCGGTGCTCAGGACGCGTACGTCTCGAACTCGGCGATCTTCGGCGTGCCGGCGGAGCTGGTGACCTCGAAGGTGAGCTTCGTCAGCCTGGTGGCCGGGATACTGATGACCCCCGCGCCGGTGCCCGACTTCAGGACCGCGCCGGTGGTGCCGTCGAGGATCCGGTAGTTTCCGATCGACGAGCCGGCCGCCTCACGGATATTGATCTTCGAGACCGTGGTGGCGGCACTCCACTTGATCGAGATGTCACCGGTGGCGCCGGCCGGCGACCAGAAGGTGCCCGCCTTGCCGTCGCGGACGTTGCCGTAGCTGGTGCCCGCGGCCCGGCTCGAACCGTCGGCACCCGCGCCGATGCTCAGGTTGGTGCCGCTCGGCGCGCCCGGGGTGGCGGTCGGGGCGGCCGTCGGAGCGGTGGTCGGCGCCATCGTCGGCCGTGTCGTGGGAACCACGGTCGGCGCCGTCGTCGGGGCGGTCGTCGGATTCGTGCTCACGGAGCACGTACCGGTGGAGGTTTGCAGGTTCTTGCCCGCACCCGCGGTCTGGCCGACGATCGACGGCACGCAGGACGCGGCGTCCGCGGTGAACGCGTAGGGCACCGCGACGGTCGTGGTGGAGGCCATCGACGGTCCGGCGGGCTTGTACTCGGAGCCGGTCTTGGACCAGGTCACGTTGTCGAGCACGTTGCCCGAGGTCTGCCAGGAACCGGCCGCGGCGGTGTAGAAGGTGCCGAGCACGTCCTTCGAGTCCTCGAAGTAGTTGCTGTCGACCTTGGCCTTGGCGCCGGCACGCGAGTTGATGCCGGACTCGTTGAGCTTGAGGTAGTGATTGTTGAACATGTGCGCGACCCCGCCGCGCAACAGCGGCGTACGGGAGTCGATGTTCTCGTATTTGTTGTGGTGGTAGGTGATGAAGCTGTTGCCGGTGTCGGTCTCGCTCGACCCGACCAGGCCGCCGCGGCCGGAGTTCTTGAGCGTGCTGTAGGACAGCGTCACGTACTGGACGTCGTCCTTCATGTCGAACAGGCCGTCGAAGCCCTCCGACTCGCCGCCCGACGCCTCGAGGCTGACGTGGTCGACCCAGACGTTGCGGACCGTGCTCTCCATGCCGATCGCGTCGCCGCCGTTGGAGAGCGGCGAGCCCGACTTCTTGACGTTCCGGACGGTGACGTTGCGCACGACGATGTTGCGGGCGTCGCGGATGTGGATGCCGAGCTGGTCGAAGACCGCGCCGCTGCCGACCCCGAGGATCGTGACGTTGCTGACCTCCTTCAGCTCGATCCGGTCGGCTGCGGTGTTGCAGCTCGGGCCGGACACCTTGGTGGTGTTCGCGTGGTTGATCGTGCCCTGCACCTCGATGGTGATCGGGGTGTCGCCGGCCGCCCGGTTGCACAGCGCCGCGTGGATCTGCGTGCCGGTGGTCGCCCGGACAGTCGTGCCGCCCGCGCCGCCGGTCGTGCCGCCGTTGGCGCTCGCGAAGCCGGTGGCGATGTTGGTCGCGGCCGACGCGTCCTGCTGGGGGAGCCCGAAGGCGACCGCCGCGGCCACGCCCGCCACGCCGGCGACGGCACCGGCTCGCAGTACGACTGCTCGTCTCATTCGATTCACCTGTTCCTCTGACGTGCCAAGGGTGGAGCACCTCAGAGGTGGGCACGCGGCGTGGATCGGTTGCTCCGGCACGGCTATGAAGAAATTCACCGGGGTACGGGGCAACGCCCGGCCGTTCTCCGGCCACCGCGCGCCCGGCGCGTCGTCAGACCCCGGCGGGCCGCGCGCCCGTCCTCAGAACCCGGCGGGCCGCGCGCCCGTTGTCGTCAGACCCCGGCGGGCCGCGCGCCCGTTGTCGTCAGACCCCGGCGGCCGCGTCGTAGCGGCGGCGCAGGTCGGCCAGTTCGTCGTCGGCCAGCGCCTCCTTCTGCGCCACGTCGGCGTACTCGGGCGGGAACATCTGCCGCAGCCGGTCCACGAACCTGACGTTCTCGGTCGCCTCGACCACCTGGATGCCGGGCGGCTCGACGGCCATGTCGACGATCACCGGACCGGCCAGCTTCACCGCGATGTCCCACGGGCGCTTCTGCTCGGCGAGCCCGCAGAAGTGGTAGCCGTAGACCGTCCGCACGTCGGCCAGCTCGGTGGCACCGGCCGGCTCGTGACCGTAGACCCGGACGCCGCAGACCACCGGCACCGGCCCCGCATCGGCCTGCAGAGCGGCGTGGCCGGCGTGGTTGTGCTGCTCGGGGTCCTGCTGTTCGAGCGTGGTGCGCAGCCGCGTCGCGATCTGCTCCTCCAGGCTCACCGGCTTGGCCTCGGGCCCGCTCGTGCCGGCCAGGACGACCGCACCGGCCGTCACGGCGAGGATCACCACCACCCACAGGTAGCGGTTGTGGAGCCACTTCATGGTCGCTTTCCCCTCGTCAGGTTCCGCGTCGGTTGCCGGCCCAGGACGCCCGCCTGCTGTCCTGGGCCGGGGTGGCGCCTGTCAGGATCAGGTGAAGTTCACGTCGCTGCACCACATGTAGGCCTGGTCCAGGTGCGAGGCCTGCCAGATGACGAAGAGGATGTGGTGCCCGGTGTAACCGGACGTGTTGACGTTGAACGAGATGTTCTGCGCCGGGGCGTACTTACCGGTCTGCGTGATGTAGTCGAGGTTGCCCCAGCCGAGGCTCTGGGTGGCCGGGTTGAACCCCTGCTTGCTCACGTAGACCTTGAAGTAGTCGGCACCGTGGCTCGCCTGGTCGTACAGCTGGACGGTGAAGTTGCGGGAGACGTTGGTCTTCCGCCAGTTGCCCGGCTGGTTCAGGCTGTTGTTCCGGGTCAGACCGTTGCTGCACAGCTGGCCGTCGGGGGTCTTGGCCTGGAACTGAGCGCCGAGACCGTCCCGGAGCGCGCTCATCCAGTTCCACATCGTGTCCGGGTTGGTCTGGAACGCGTTCCAGCACTGCGGGTCCTGCTGCTGCATGGCCGGGTTCATGTGCTGACTGCCCCAGCTCTGCCAGCACTGATAGGCACGGCTCGCCGGGTTGACGATGGTGCCGTGTGCCTGCGCCGCCCCGGACCAGGGCAGCAGGCTCGCGACCAGCGCCGCCAGCACGACCAGCACCTGCACCGGCCGGCGGACGGATCTTTCGGACTGACGTGTACGCACGGGTGGTCCTCCGTTCCTCGACGTTTCTCACGTGGGAGCGCTCCCGGCAAGGATTGCAAACATGTTTCAAGACATCAACTGATGTCTATCTAAAACGGGAGAGAGGTGTCGAGTCGCCGGCGGGCCGGCCCGGAGCCGGCATCACCTCTAGATCGGGTTCACCCAGTCGGTGACCACGGACCGATCGCCATCGGTCACCCGCAGCCGGATCGCGCCGGCGGCGGGCAGCGGCACGGTGAAGCACCCGTCCTCGCCGACCGGGCTCTCCGCGAAGGGACCGGCGGCGGACTGGCAGCGCACGGTGCCCGGCGCGGGCGGGCTGATCTGGCCGGCGACCAGGCCGTCCGGGCCGAGCTCGGCGTCGATCCGGCAGCCGTCGGCATCGAAGACCAGCAGGCACTCCGAGGCCGGTGCGGCGGCACGGGTGGCCAGCGCACCCTGCGGCGCCGCGCTGTCGAAAACGGTCTCCAGCAGGGTCAGCTCGGCATCCACGGTGCGCCACGAGTACGCCGCCCGGGCCGCCTCCGCGAAGTCGGCGGGCAGACCCTCCTCGGCCAGCGCGGCACGCAGTTCACCGATCAGTTCGTCGTCAGACCAGGGCTGCCGGGTCACGGTGCTTCCCCTCCACGGGCGGGGCGGCGAGCGCCGCGAGGGCGGGACAGGCGCGCAGCTTGTGCACGCAGCGGCCGCGGGTGGGGCCGACACTGCCGACCGGCACGCCCAGCCGGTCGCCGATCTCCTCGTAGCTGAGCGGCGGGTCGGCCAGCAGCAGTGCGATCAGGCCGCGGCACCGTTCCGGCAGGTCCGCATACGCGTCCCGCAGCGCCTGCCTGCGCTCGGCCGCCAGCAGAGGCTCGTCCAGATCGGCCACGGTCGCGCCGAAGGCGGCGGTGAGCGGATCGTACAGCTCGGTGCGGCGGTCCGCGCGGATCAGCCGCAGGCACTCGTGCCGGGTGGTCTGCGCGATCCAGCCGGGCAGCGCCTCCGGTTCACGGATCCGGTCCAGATGCTCGACCAGCCGCAGCCACACCGTCTGATTCACGTCGGCGGCGTCGGCACGGCTGAGCCCGTACCGGCGCAGCACACCCATGATCAGCGGCCCGTAGCGGTCGACGATGGCCTGCCAGGCGCCGGCGTCCCCGCTCGCCGCGGCCCGCACCAGGGGTAGCATCGGGGCGGTCACGGGACCAGCACCCCGTAGCCGGCATGCCACTTCGGGCCGGCGAGCAGATGCTCGGCCGCCTGCCGCGCGGTCCACCGGCGGGCGCTCATCACCGCGGCGATCCGGCCCGCCACGTGCGGCGCGGCGAACGAGGTGCCGGCCCAGCGGGCGAACCCCCGGAACTGCCGCGGCTCGGCACCCGGGAGCTCCAGCACCCCGGTCACGTAGGCGCCCGTACGGGTCCCGTCGGCGCAGGCGTCGACCCACGGCCCGAAGTTGCTCCAGCCGGCCGGCCGGACCACCGCGCCGAGCGTCTCAGCGGCGGCCACC
>CAKUMG010000315.1 GCA_934667465.1 uncultured Actinoplanes sp.
CCGCGCCGCACCCACTCCCGCGCCGCACCCACTCCCGCGCCGCACCCACTCCCGCGCCGCACCCACTCCCGCGCCGCACCCACTCCCGCGCCGCTCCCGCACCGCACCCGCGATCCGCCGCCACCGCGCTCGCCCTCGGAAAGCCGGCAAGAAGCCGCCCGCCACCCGCCCTCGCTCGTGGACTCCCGGCGTCGAGCCGTCGCGCGTGGACCCCGGCCAGAGGTCCGCCGCGGAGCCGGGGCGGTAACGCATCGACGTACGCCTAAGGGTTGCCTCAGGTTGTGTTAAAGTTTCGCTGTTCCGAAGTGGCTTGGCGGCCGAGCTTCGGGCGGCACACCTCACCGGGCGCAACCCCCGGTCCGTTGTGCTACCCGCGAAAGGGCGCCGTCCGATCATGACCACTTCCCTGTCGCCGGAACAGACCGTCCGGATCAACGCGGCGATCTCCGCCCGCCCCGCGTGGCAGCGCAAATACTTCGTCGCCGTCCTGGTCACCGACATCGTGGTGGCCATCGTGGCCGGCTTCCTCGCCATGGAGCTGCGCTTCGGCGGCGACCTGGCCATCGCCGACTGGTCCTACGCGGCGTTCAGCTCCGCCCTGCCGCTGGCCTGGGTCGTGGTGCTGCTGCTCAACCACGCGTACGACGACCGGTTCCTGTTCGTCGGCAACGAGGAGTACCAGCGGGTGCTGCGGGCCGCCCTGACCCTGGTCGCGGCGATCGCCCTGTTCGCGTACGCGTTCGACATCGGGGTCGCCCGCGGTTACGTCACCATCGCGGTCCCGGTGGCGGCCGGGCTCGGGCTGCTCGGCCGCTACTTCAACCGGCTGCGGCTGCACCGCTCGTGGGCCAAGGGGCGCTGCCTGCGCCGGGTCCTCGTGGTGGGGCACGCGTCGTCGGTGGCGGCGCTGACCGGGCAGCTGCGCCATGAGCGCTACCACGGGCTGGAGGTGGTGGCCGCGTGCGTGTTCCCGCAGGACGAGGTACCGCCGCTGCTGCGGACGATCCGGGTCGAGCGCGGACCCGACTATGCGGCCTCGACGGCCCGGATGACGCGCGCGGACACGGTGATGGTGCTGAGCTGCCCGGAGATGGACGGCCCCAACATCCGCCGCCTGGCCTGGCAGCTCGAGGACGAGGACGTGGACCTGGTCCTCTCCAGCGCCCTGCTGGACGTGGCGGGCGGCCGCACCACGATCCGCCCGGTCGACGGTCTGCCCATGCTGCACGTCGAGCATCCCCGGCTGAGCGGGCCGCGCTGGCTGCTCAAGGGCGTTTTCGACCGCTGCGCCGCCGGGCTGGCCCTGCTGCTGCTCGCGCCGCTGCTGGCGTTCTGCGCGCTCGCGATCCGGCTGGACCGGGCCGCGCCGGGCCCGGCCCTGTTCAAGCAGGTCCGGGTCGGGCGGCACGGCAAGCCGTTCACCATCTACAAGTTCCGGACCATGCGGACCGACGCGGAGGCGCTGCTCGCCGAGCTGCGGGCGCGCAACGACAACGACGGCGTGCTGTTCAAGCTGCGCGAGGACCCGCGGATCAGCCGGGTCGGGCGGCTGCTGCGCCGCTATTCGCTGGACGAGCTGCCGCAGCTGGTCAACGTCCTGCGCGGGGAGATGTCGCTGGTGGGGCCGCGGCCGCCGCTGCCGGCCGAGGTGGCGGACTACCCGTCGGACATGCGCCGCCGGCTGGTGGTCAAGCCGGGGCTCACGGGGCTGTGGCAGGTCTCCGGGCGCGCCGACCTGACCTGGGACGAGGCGATGCGCCTGGACCTGCGCTACGTCGAGAACTGGTCGCTCACGCTGGACCTGATCATCCTGATGCGTACGGGATCGGCGGTTCTCCGCGCCAGCGGCGCCTACTGAGGCGCCCCCGGTCAGCGGCGCCCACGGAAGAAGGCGCCCACGGAAGAAGGCGCCCACGGAAGAAGGCGCCCACGGAAGAAGGCGCCCATAGAAGGGGGCGCCCACGGAAGAAGGCGCCCACGGAAAAGGGGTCCCGCTGAGCGGGACCCCAAAAGCCTCAGCGGCCCCCAAGAGCCTCGGCGCGACGCCGAAAGGATCAGATCCCGCGGCCGCGCTTGTGCAGCAGCCGCACCACGGTGTCGGGCCGGATCAACCGCCCCGCGACCGCCATCGCCAGATAGGCGCGCGCCTCCTTGCGGTTCCCGTGCAGGGTCCGCCGCGCCCACTGGGCAGCCGTCCGCCTGTTCCCCTGCGCCGCCTCCGCGAACGCGATCTGTCCCGCCACCCGCGCCAGCCCGGCCGGCTCCCGCGAGAACTCCGGATAGCGCTCGAGCAGCCAGCGCAGCGCCTCCGAGATGGTCTGCCACCGCTGCGAGAAGTACGAGCTGCGGTGCCAGCGGACCAGCGTGCCGGGCTCGCGCACGTTGACCAGCGGCCGGTGCCGCGCGGCACGCAGCAGGAACTCGTAGTCCTCGGCGTAGCTGCCCGGGATCTGCTCGTCCACCAGGCCGATCGCGTCGCGCAGGGCGGCGGCGCGGATCAGGAACGTGGAGGGGTGCAGCTCGGTCATCCGGTCGCGCAGCAGCGCGTCGAGCGGCACCTCGTCGCGGTCGAGGACGCGGTCGATCTCGCTGTCCTCGTAGCTGACCCGGATGCCGCAGCTGGCGAAGTCGCCGCCGGTGCGCTCGAGCGCCTCGATCTGCCGGGTGAGCTTGCCGGGCAGCCACTCGTCGTCGTCGTCGCAGAAGCCGATGAGCTCGCCGCCGGCGGCCAGGATGCCGGTGTTGCGGGCGCCGGCCAGCCCGGGGCTGCGGTCGTTGACGATCACTTTCACCGTACGCTCGGCGCCCTCGGAAGTCCGCCACGAGCGCGCCAGCGCCGGGTCCGGCGTGGATCGGTCGTAGACCACGACGACCTCGATCGGCCCATGGTGTTCCTGGGTGACGATCGCGTCGATCGCGCGGCGCAGCAGCTCGGGCCGGTCCCGGGTGGGCACGACCGCGGAGACCCTGGTCACCGGCGCCGCCCGAAGCCGCGGCGGTTGCGGCCGCCGGCGACGAGCCCGTCGACGATCTGCCCGACCCGGGCGACGGCGGCCGCGCGGTCCGCCTCCGGGTCGCCGTCGACCCCGGCGACCGGGGCCGCGGGGTCGGTGAGCGCCTGCTCGATGGTGGCGACGAGCTCGCCGGCCGTGGTGCAGCGCCGGATGAGACCCAGCTGGGCCATCCGCGCGACGAAGAGCATCTGGTGGTCGTCGACGTGTTCGCCGTACGCGGGGTCGCGCGCGACGACGACCGGCACGTGCCCGTGCCGCCGGGCCTCGGTGATGCTGGCCGGGCCGCCGTGGGTCAGCACGACCCGGGCCCGCGCCATCGCGTCGCCGAGCAGGTCGTGCGCCAGGAACGGGGTGGCGCCGGGGATCCGCGGCGCGCGGCTCTGCCCGTGCTGCACGAGCACCCGCAGCTTGACGGGCCGCCGCTCGTGCCACTCCTCGAGCCAGCCCATCAGCCGGTCGAAGCGGTGCACGTCGGTCCCGACGGCCACGAGCAGGTCGAGCACGCCGGCCTCCGGGGGAGCGGCGGGGCCGGCGAGGTGCCGGGAGGTCGAGGTCATATGAGCTTCCCCACCACTGTCGAGCCGGGGTAGAAGCGGCGCTGCTCCTCCCACTGCACGAGCATCGCGGACAGCAGCGGCCGGCAGAGGCGGGCCGTCAGCGTCGGGGTGTCGATCCGGTCGATCACCTCGATGTAGACGGTCGGGATGCGCAGCAGCCAGGCCATCAGCACGAACGGCACGGCGACGCCGGCCCCGGTGGTGAGCAGCGCGCCCGCGTTGCGGCGCCGCACGATCCGGGCGGCGAGCACCAGGTTGCGCAGCAGGTTGGGCACGTTGCGGGTGGTGGGGTGGTGTGCCCAGGTCACCGACTCGCCCCGCAGCAGCGACACCGCGTCGGGGGTGTCGAAGCTGACCCAGTGCCGGGCCCGGTCGCGGTACCACGGCTCGAGCGCGATCAGCTGCGCGAGGTGCCCTCCGCTGGAGGCCACGAAGAGCAGCGGCGGCTCCGGGGCGGATTCGTCCGGCGCCTGCGTCACAGGTCCTCCTCCAACAGGTCAATGGCGGCCAATATGGACGGCACTAGAAATGTATAGCCTTCGTGTTTCGATTGCGCATACCCGGGGGCACGCGACTGCGTTGTTATTCCGTGGATACCGGCGTTCCGGCTGCCGGAGCGCGCAGCACGAAGCCGCAGCCCGGCTTGCGCCGGCACCGCGATTCTCTACGCAACTCATAGGCTTTAAGGCGGCCGTTACCAAGTGTTACCGCGGCGCTACATAAATTGGCGCCGATCGATGGAATAGGATTTCAGGACCGGCTGGCGAGCACCTCCAGGAGCGCGGGGTGCAGGTCGGGGTTCCACCCCGCGCCGCCGGCCGCGAGTCGGTGCGTCCGGAGCCACATCTCGATCAGGTAGGCGTCGGCGATCGGACCCGCGGCGGCGGGCTCCAGACCCAGCACGGAACCGTGGTGCCGCAACGCTTCCGCGGCCTCGGTGGCCGCCTCCGCCGCCGACCGGCCTCCCACCACGAGGGCGGTGTTGAACGCCTGGTGGGCCAGGTCGAACCCGACCGGCACGCCCGCCGCGCTGTGCTCCCAGTCCCACGCGACCAGGCGCGCCTCGCCGCCGGCCGCGGGCACCTCGCCGAGGTTCCACGGCACCCAGTCGCCGTGCCAGTCCCCGAGCTCGACCGTGACCCCGCCGGCCCGGCCGGTCAGCGCTGCGATCGCGGCGCGGATCGCCGTACCGCCGGCTCCTTGGATCTCCGACGTGGCCAGGCCTGCCAGGAACGACGTCAGGGGCACACGAGCGCCCGGGGGGCCGCCGCGCCGCGCGACGGCCAGCATCGCCGCCGTGCGCGGACGATCCGGATCGGACAGTCGGCGCACGTCGGCGGGCAGCGGCGCGGTGACCGCGATCTCCTGCCCCGCCCACTCGCCCGCGTGCAGCGGCCGCGGCGTCACCGGATAGTCGCCGCCGGGTGCCGGGGGCAGCCCGCGCAGCGCCCGCGACTCGGCCCGCACCAGCGCCCGGGTGGCCCCGTTCCAGCCGACCTTCGCATAGCCGCGCGGCTGCCCGTCCGCGCCGAACAGCTGCAGCGTCGGCTTGCGGTTCGGGTCCGGCGGCCGTACGCCGATCGCGGCGACCACCGGCTCGCCGAGCACCGCCGCCAGATGCCCCAGCAGCGACCCCCCGCCCGACCCGGCAGAGCCGTCCGGCCCGGCAGAGCCGTCCGACCCGGCAGAGCCGTCCGACCCGGCAGAGCCGTCCGACCCCGCTGAGGAGCTTGATCCCGTGGAAGCCGACAGGACCGGGAACGGCAGCGCCTCCACCGCCCCGGCCCGCGCGAACGCCCCGATCACCGCGCGCACCGCCCGGGTCGGCCCCGACCGCAGCGCGTTGTAGGCCAGCACCGACCCCGCGGCCACCCGCCGGTCGCCCAGCGGCACGAGGAACCGCGCCCGCTCGACCGACGGCACGACCGCCCAGCTCAGCGAGCCGGGTGCGGGCCGGCGGCCGATGCTGACCCGCCACCGCTCGTCCGCGAACAGGGCCCGGGTGACCCACCCCAGCCCGTCGTCGCGCAGCCGCGGGTCGTCCGGCGCGCCCACCGACGCCGGTGCCGTCATGCCGAGCCGCCCGGCCAGTCGAATGTCATGCCGAGCCGCGCCGCCAGCGCCGCGTTGTGCGGGCGATAGTAATCGGTCAGCTCCGCCCGGACCGCCGGGTCCATCGGTGACGACTTGCGCCCGTTGAAGACCTCGTAGCTGCCCAGATCGTGGGGCGGCAGGCCGATAAATCGCAATACGTCCGCGTAGGTGCCCGCCGGGTCGGCGTAGAGCGTCTCACTGGGCACGAACAGCAGCTGCTGCCGCGGGAACCGCTGCAGCCAGGGCTCGAGGTGCTCGAGATAGCGGCCGCGCGCCCGGTAGGTGTACCAGTCGTACGGCTCGCTGAACAGGTCCGGGTCGTCGATCAGCTTCTCGCGCTCGCCGGCCGTCCGCTCCTCCTCGGCCGCCAGCGCCTCGGCGAAGCCCAGCGTCTCCTTGCCCTCGGTCGTGCGTTCCTTCCAGTGCGAGTAGGCCCGCTCGACCGGGTCCCGCAGCAGGCAGATCAGCTTGACCTCGGGCATGAGCGAGCGCACCCGGTGCGGGGCGAGCGGGTGGAACATGTAGAGCGGCGCGGCCTCGCCCACCTTCGGCGGGGCGCCGTGCTTGCGCTCGAGGGCCTGACGCCGCCGGTCGGTCGGGAAGTGCGACCGGTACCACTGCTCGCCGCGGTGCCAGTTCTCCTCGAAGTAGTGCGAGGTCTTGGTGTTCCACGCCGGGAAGAGCCGGGGCACCAGCGGATGCCGGATCAGGTAGTTCCACAGCGACGTGGTGCCGCCGCGCTTGGTGCCGATGACCAGGAAGTCGGGCAGGGCGCGCCGGTCGCTGGTGCGCTCGCCATAGCGGACCAGGCCCTCCTTCGCGCGCTCCCGCAGCCCGGTCGGCGCCAGCTGGTTGGCCCGATCCTTCAGAGTGCTCACGCCTGTCCCTTCCCCTCGACCCGGTCACCGCCGCGGATCGCGGCGAGCTGAGATCCGATTGCCTTCCGTACGCCGCGGCGCGCCGCCGCGGCAGCCACCAGGCCCACCAGCAGCCCCAGCGCCACGGCCAGCCCTCCGACGCCCCGCCCCGCGACCAGGATCGCCACCGCCCCGGCGGCTCCCACCGCGCCCGCGGCGACGGCGGCCGTCACCAGGGCACCGCGGCTGAGCAC